>NZ_JBISBU010000008.1:0-132345 GCF_044385805.1 Haloferula sp. A504 | reverse complement strand
AAACCGCTGACTGGACAGCCGGATGCGGGAGATCCGCACGTCCGGTTCGAAGGGAGGGGCGGCGCAAGCCAATGCGCCGTCCCTACCCCTATCACTCAGACCGTCGCCGGGACCTCGTGGCCCTTGCGGTTGAACGGCGCGACGAGTTTCGGATCGGCGAGTGGGCTGGTGACCTTGCCGGAGTCGATGGTGATTTCCGCTCCGAGCACGTACGGCGCGGTGCCCTTGTCGATCGACCAGTTCTCAAGCTGGGCTTCCTGGCGGTCGAGCACCTCGAGCATGGCCGGCGACGACGCAAAGGTCTCCTCGCGCAGTTTCTTCGCGGTGGTTTCCTCGCCCTCGCGGTGCGAGATGTTCGAGTAGTGCGAGAGGGCGGCGCTGCCGCAGGAGTTGGCAATCTGGGCGTGGAGTGACTTGGCCTTCCGCGACTTCATCGCGTCGATGAAGTTGCGGGCGTGACCGCCGCCGGCGTCGCCGGGGAACTTGTGCAGGCGTTCCTTGCCGTCGGGGCCGAAGACGTTGCCGCCGCCGCGGCCGCCGCGGAACTCGCCACCCTCGCAGGTCACGATGATGCCGACACGGATGCCCTTGAAGGACGCGGCTGCGTTGGTGCCGGGCTTCACCCACAGGTTGTTGACCTCGAAGATCGCCGGCACGCCACCGTATTCGAAGGACGACGTCAGCAGGTTCGGGGTGTTGCCGGCGTCGTTCCAGCCAAAGCGCTGGCCGAAGGTCCGGACCTTGGTCGGGGGCGGTGGGTCGCCGAGCACCCAGGCCATCAGGTCGGTCTCGTGGGGTCCCTGGTTGCCCATGTCGCCGTCGCCGGTGTTGAAAATCCAATGCCAGTCGTAGTGGAACTTGGGGCGCAGAATGGGCAGGTCCTCGGCCGGCCCGAGCCAGAGGTCGTAGTCGCAGGTGGCGGGGGGAGTGAGCGGTGTGTCGCGTTTGGCGCCGATCGACTTGCGGTTGCGGTAGCACAGGCCGCGGATGGCGGTGATCTTGCCGATCTCGCCCTTCTGGATGAAATCAAAGGCCTCGATGAGCCCCTTGTCCGAGCGGTTCTGGGTGCCGGCCTGGACGACGCGTCCGTATTTCTCGGCAGCGGCGATCATCGGGGCGGCTTCCTCGAGCCGGTGGGTGACCGGTTTCTCAACATACACGTCCTTGCCCGCCTGACAGGCGTGGATGGTGTGCAGGGCGTGCCAGTGGTTCGGGCTGGCGATGATCACGCCGTCGATGTCGTCGCGCTCGAGCAGCTTCCGGTAGTCCTGGATGAGGGCCGGCTTGGACTTCAAACCGCCGGCGAGCTTTTCCATGTGCGCGGTGTCGGCGTCGCAGAGGGCGACGATCTCGACGTCCGCCAGTCCGCTGAACTGCTTGGTCAGTGACGAGCCCCGCCCTCCGCAACCGATCACGCCGAGGCGGACCCGGTCGTTGGCGCCGGCGGCTCCCAAGGCGGGGAAGGTGGCCAGTGCCGAGGCACCGAGGGTCTGGATGAAGCGGCGGCGGGGAAATTGGGGACGGCTCATGTTGGAAAGGTTTACGATCCCGGGTCGCTCGGGATTTCAGAGGAAGTCGGGATCCCGAGATGCCGGGAAATTCCGCTTTTCCGGTTGCCGGATGGCCCCTAGGTTGCCCGCGATGAGCGGTTGCCACGGTCCCAAAATGAAAATGGACCCGGACCTGCACCAGGACAAGAAGCCGTCCTGGATCAAGGTCCGTCTCCCCAATGATCCGGTGTTCTGGTCCACCAAGTCGATGATCACCGACCTCAAGTTGGTGACGGTCTGCGAGGAAGCCCAGTGCCCCAATCGCTGGGAATGCTGGGGCCAGGGTACGGCGACTTTCATGATTGCCGGCGAGAAGTGCACCCGCGCCTGCGGGTTCTGTGCGGTCAAGACGGCCAAGCCGGATGCTCTCGAGGACGACGAACCCTACCGCGTGGCCGAGGCGACCCGGCGGATGAAGCTCAATCACGTGGTCATTACGGCAGTCGCCCGCGATGACCTGCGCGACGGCGGGGCGGAGCATTTCCAGAAGACCATCGAGGCGGTTCGCGCCCTCAACCCCGGCATCATCATCGAGGTGCTGGTGCCCGACTTCAATGATCGCGATTGGGCCCTGCAGATGGTGATGGATGCGCGGCCTCACATCTTCAACCACAACCTGGAAACGGTCGAGCGCTTGACGCCTCTGGTCCGGTCACGCGCCAAGTATGATCGCAGCCTGAGGGTTCTCAAGAAGGCCAAGGCGATGGTGGGCGGCAAGGTGGCGACCAAGAGCGGCATGATGCTGGGCCTGGGCGAGCGCCATGAGGAGATTCTGAGGAGCATGGATGACCTGCTCGAGCACGACGTCACGGTGCTGACCCTCGGCCAGTATCTTCGGCCGACGCCGCGGCATTTGCCGGTGGTCGACTATCTCAAGCCGGAACGCTTCGACGAGTACAAGCAGATCGCCCTGAACAAGGGTTTCCGCCATGTGGCCAGTGGGCCGCTGGTGCGGAGCTCCTACCACGCGGCGGATTTCCGTCCGGAACTCGACATCCTTGAGGATGCGGACAAAGCCAAACCGGTCCACGGCTTGGATCTCCAGCCGGAGGATCTCCCGATCCCGGCCGCACGGAAGGAGATCGTGCGCAGCTCGGTGGCGTGAGGTCGCCTCAGGGAAGCACGCGGATTCGCAGGTTGCGGAATTCGATGGGAGAGCCTTCGGATTCGAGGCAGAGGTATCCGGTCGCCGGTTGGCAACCGGTGCCGCCCGAGACTTCCTCGCCGTTCACCCACAGCCGCACCTCACCGTTGATGCAGCGGATGTAGTAGTGGTTCCACTCGCCGGTGTCGCGGGTCGTTTCCTTGGTCGGGAAACTGCGCTCGCCATTCGGGGCCACGGGGGGGAAGGGCGTCATCTTCGCGCGCACCGGGAAGACGTCGCCATGGCAGGTGAACCAGTTGGGCGGCTTGCCGGTCTTCTTTTCGAAGGCGAGGTCGTAGCCGGGGTCGAGGATCTGCACCTCGATGCCGTCCGGCAGGGGGGCGCCCTCCTTGGCTCGCAAGCGGTCGAGGGAGTCCTTCGTCGCCCAGACAAATACACCGGAATTCCCGGCGTCCTTGAGGTGGCGCCATTCGAGCACCAGCTCGAAGTTCGTGTAGGCCTCCTTCGAGGCGATCACGCCGATCGGCTTGCCGGTGCAGGCAATGAAGTCGTCCTTCCAGGTCCAGGTATCGTCGTCGCAGTTGACGTTTTCGAAGTCGGCCTCGGTCAGAGGCTTCCAGCCCTGCCCGCTGCCGTCGACAAAGGCGCGCGGGGCTTCGGCATCAGCAAATGCGATCAGGACGGAGAGGGCCCCGAGGATCCCCGCCGATTTCATGAAGCCGCGGCGGGAGTTGCCTTGGAATTGGGAAGTCATGGCGGGGCGTTACGATGAGGGGTGGCTGGACTTATCACGGGGAGCTGGCCTGAAATCCCGCGATCACCGGCCGGTGGTCGGAACCGAGGTCGGGTCCGAGCCCGAACTCCACGCAGACTCCGAGGTCGCGGCTGAGAATGAGATCGATGGGAATGGCAAACAATGGATTCGAGCGCGACCAGGTGGCCCGATAGCCGCGCCCTACGGCTGCGTCCTCGAATCCGGCCTCGATCAATTCCCGTCCCCGGCGGCCCCAGCGCGTCGCATTCAGGTCACCGAGGATCAGTGTCGGCGTGTCGGAGGCGGCGGCACCGGTGACCAGGGCCTCGAAGTAAAGGGTGTGCTCCCCGGCCCAGAATCCGGAAATCGGAGGCAGCGGATGGGCTCCGAAGACCCGCACCGGGCCTGATGGAAATTCGACCGTGATGGCGACCAGCGGCACCTCGACCGCGCCGTGCTCGGTGATGCGGGTGTCGCGGATCGGGAAGCGCGAGAACAGAACGAAGCCGATGTTCCCGCGTTTCGGGTTTTCGACCCGGTGCGGGTAGAGTTCGGCGAGTGGTTGCAGGGCCTCCACCCATGCGGGGGTGGGTTCGCAGAGGTAAACCACGTCCGGCTGTTCCCGGCGGATCCAGTCGAGGGTCTCGGCGTAGCGGGTGTTGGAGCCGAGGACGTTGAAGGTCGCGACGCGGATGTCGGGTTCGCCCTTTGGAGCCGGGGGGATCCAGAGCGGCGCGAGCCGGACAGCGGGCAGGATCAGAAAAACGGCCGCGACGATGGCGGAGCGACGCTGGCCGCGGATGAAGAGCAGGAGTCCGCACAGGGCGATGAAGATGAAATACTGGGCCTGAAAATGGCTGAAGAGATCGAGCAACCAGTGAAGGCGACCGAATTCCCCGAGCACCGGAAGCAGCCCGGCTCCGATCACCAGCACCAGACCCGGCCACGAGCGGCGGGATTTCGGCTTCTTTCCCGAGTGCTCAACTTCCTGCACGCCCCGAAGCTGACACGTCCGATGTGAACGGCCAAGGGACGGCGGTCGAAGAATGGATGAATCCGTCTCCTCTGCGTTCTCTGCGTCCCGGCCATGCCCGCACTGTTCTTCGGTGGCTCAGCAAATCTGACGGAGAGCCAAAAAATCCGCCCGGTTTCCGGAAATCTCACACCCGGGCGAAATCACCTGAATTCTTTGATTTATCGAGGTTTCTAGTCAATCAACCACGATGGGAAGCGCATTGGGATAGTCCCACTCGACAGAAAGTTAAGAAAATTTGGAAATCGGGGTGACAGGAGGCGATTGGGGTAAGTGATGACGAACTTCACCCCAACTCGGAACCAGCCACAAGGTGGTAACGATCTGGGGGGAACGCATCGCCCGAAGGGCGGTTCCGAGTGGGGTGGGTTCGCTTTTCTCATCGGCCCCAAGGCCGGTGGGAAAATCATCGAAGCTTTCATCACCGCGACTCCGACAATGGGGGAACCGGCTTCGATGTCCGTCGGGGGGCGGACTCAAGAGGCCGACATTTCAAGGAGTTGCGCATCGGCAACCGATCCGTCCGGGGGGGCGGGTCGGTGGCCGGATCTTTCCAGGAACATTCAGGCCATGAAGTAGTGTTCATGCGGGGGTTCGCCCTCGATTGGCCTTCAATCGGACTGCCGGGATCGTGCGTTAAGGGAAGCGCCACGGTCCCGGCCTCCTTTTGTACCGTCGCCACCGGGTCTCGAAGGCTGCAAGCTCAACGGGTGGCGAGAAGTAGACGAAGCCCATGTGGAAAGTTCATCACGGGATACTCATGGTGCTCTTCGTCCCGGGCATGGTGAATGCTCATGCAGCGAACCCGGTGCCGGAGCATGGAGCGCCGGGCTTCGAGCAAAGGGTGGAGGCGTTTTTCGAGGCGGACTCCGGCAAACCACTCAAGAGAGCCGCCAAGCAACCTCCTCTGCGGCCCGGACGTGGCAACTACACGCGGGCATACTCGAACTCCATCGTCCTTTTTGCGGCGCGGTGCTTCCACCTCGGCGAGATGCTCGACGAGGCCAATGCCGCGCTGGTCGAGAACGCCCAACACTACCTCGACAACCCCAAGGACATCATCGACCGCGACAGCTTTCATTGGCATGCGGACATCGTCATGCGCCTGATCGACATGTACGGGCCGGACGGCACGGTCGAGGTGGGACGCCTGACCGCCGAGACCGCGACGGTCTGCCTGAAGCCGATCTGGATCTACGTCAAGGAGAGCGCCACGCACAACCAGCCGGACCATGCCGCGACGGAGACCTGGGACTTTCACAGTACCGAGAATCACCATGCCATGGACTTCACGGTCCAGTGGCATTTCGCCAGGATCGCGAAGGATCGGCCGGATTACCAGGAGCTGAAGCTCGACGATGGAACCAGTCTGGAGGAGCACTACCAGGCATGGAGTGACTACATCGTCGTATATTGCCGGGAGCGGGCGAAGAAGGGGGTGTGTATCGAGATCATGTGCCCCGGATACAATTCGGTCTGGCTGAAGGGATTCTACAACTTCCGTGATTTCGGCACCCCGGAGGTGCGGCGTTCCGCCGGGATGTTGCTGGATCTGTACTGGGCGTACTGGGCCCAGGAGCAGCTGCAGGGTGTCGCCGGGGGAGGGAAGACCCGCATCCGCGGCGTGAAGGGGTTCAATTCTTCCACGCACGGGATTCCCGCCCTGGGATGGTTCTACTTTGGGATCGGGAAGAAGCCCACCATCATCAACGGTGAGATCAATGCCTTGCTCAGCGACTACGAGCCGCCGGCGGTGGTGGCGGAGATCGCCCATGGGTCCCGGGGTGACGGCGCGTATGAGGTCATCCAGCGCGCCCAGGGGCTCGGTGAGCAAGGCGTCGGCGAGGCGGTGATGTCGGATGCCATGAAGCCGAACCGGTTCCGCACCGACGGCGGAGGCATCGTTCGCTACAGCTACTGCGATCCGGCCTTCACCATCGGCACGCTCATGACCGAGGCCCGGCCGCTGGAGGACTGGATCCACATCAGCGCCCAGGGGCGCTGGCAGGGAATCATCTTCGGCGACAACCCGGCGGCGCGGATCGTCCCGGTCGTGCGCCCGGCGGGCCGGGCGCGCGACGTGCTCAACGGCCACTGGTCGGTGCAGAGCCAGGGCAGCCTGATCACCCAGAAGTTGAAGGGCCACAAGAGCGGCGGCCCGATGATCGTCTGGATGCCGGCCGAGGGAATGGGCGAGCCGGTGCGGGATGGAGACCTCGTCTTTGTCGAGACCGAAGGCGCCTACGCCGCGATCCGGGTGGTCGGCAGTGAATTCACGCTCACCGAGAAGCAGGTCTCGAACCCGTCCATCGAGGGGCCCACACGAGTGGCTCCACCGGGCAGGGTGGTGTTGCCGGACGACGACTTCGCCCCGGTGATCCTCGAGGTCATGGCCAAACGGGATCTCGATGGCTTCGATGCCTTCAAGTCGAGGGTGAAGGCCAACGAGCCGGAGATGGAGGGAGGAGTACTGAAATACGAGACGATCTACGCGGATGCCCTGACTTTCGACACCGGCCAGACAGCCGTGCCGACGATCAACGGGCAACCGGTCGACTACGCCCCTTCCAAGGTGCTGGAGAGTCCCTTTCTCCAGGCCGACTATGATCGCGGTGTGGTGACCATTCAGAAAGGCGAGCGGAAGAAGGTTCTCGATTTCATGAGATGATGAGGAACACAGGAAGGGTTTTCTTGCTGCTGGCGATGGCTGCCGTGCCGGCGTGCGCCGATCCGGGAGACGATGCCGCCGAGCGTGCTGCGTTTCAGCAGGCGGACGACCGCCCGTGGCGGGAGGTGTTTGCCGATGAGGGCACGGGCGACTGGGAGCAGAAGTGGTTTCTCGACGGCGAGGTGGGCAAGGTGACGAACGGCCCCGAGGGGATGACGCTGACCGCGGGTCCCGAGTTCAGGAACGACGCGCATCACATGGTGCTGTGGACGCGCGACAGTTTCGAGGGGGACCTGAAGATCGAGTACGACTACACCCGGCTCGACGAGGAACGGCGCTGCGTGACCATCCTCTACATCCAGGCCACCGGCAGCGGCAGGGGCTCGTTCGCCAGGGACATCGCGAGCTGGAGCGAGCAGCGCCGGGTGCCGTCGATGCGGATCTACTACGACCACATGAATACCTATCATGTGAGTTACGCCGCCTTCGGAAACTCCGGGACGGACGAGACCTCCTACATCCGCGGCCGGCGCTACATGCCGCACCGCACCGGATTGAAGGGAACGGAGCTCGAGCCCGATTATCGTTTCGAGTCCCTCTTTGATCCGGGGGTGACGCACCGCATCACGGTGATCAAGCGGGAACGCGATCTCCTCCTGCGGATCGAGAATCCGGATAAGGTCCGCCACTGCCATCTGCGCAACGACAAACTGCCGGTGGTCACCGGGGGTCGAATCGGGCTGCGGCACATGTTCACCCGATCGGCCCGCTACCGGAACTTCCGGGTTTCGACGCCGGCGGAGACTGCTCCGTGACAGTGGTCGGCCTGGCGACGAAAGGCCCCGCCGCTGCGTAGCGGTGGTTGAGGGTCGCCGGAGGGACGCCGGCGCTCCCCGCGCTAGATGAACCGGACGGCGTGCTTCTTCGAGAGCTTGAGGATGTCGCCGGACTGCGGGGCGACCATGGCGGTTGGGTCGGTGAGCTTGTCGCCGTTCAACTGGACCGCGCCGGGCAGGATGAACTGCTTTCGCAGCTCGCCGTTGGACTTCTTCAGCTCGAAGGCGGTCTCGAATGCGCTTGAGGCCAGGGCCAGCACCGTCGTCTCGCCGGGGCAGGGGAGTTCGGGCAGGTCGGCATCGACGAGGTTCTTCTTGGAAAATCGGGTGTCCCAGTCCGCACGCGCCTCCTTGCCGGCTTCGTCGCCGTGGTAGCGGGCGGTGAGTTTCTCGGCGAGTGACTTCTTGGCCTCCATCGGGCGGGCGTCGGCCGGGAGCGTCTCGCCGAACAGCAGCAGGTAGTAGCGTGCCATCAACTCGTCGGAGATGCTCATCAGCTTGCCGAACATGTCCTGCGGTTCGTCGCTCACGCCGACGTAGTTGTCGTAGGACTTCGACATCTTGCGCACACCGTCGAGGCCTTCGAGCAGAGGCATCGTCATGACGATCTGCTGTGGCTGCCCTTCCTCCTTCTGGAGGTCGCGGCCGACGAGGAGGTTGAAAAGCTGGTCGGTGCCGCCGAGTTCGACGTCGGCGCGGACCTCGACCGAATCCCATCCCTGGACGATGGGATACTGGATCTCGTGAAGGCGGACCTCCTGACCCTTGTCGATGCGGTTGCGGAAGTCCTCGCGCTGAAGCATCTGCTGCATCGTCACCCGCGCATTGAGGCGCAGCACGTCCTCGAAGGTCATCTTCCGGAACCATTCGCCATTGTAGACGACCTCGGTGCGGTCCTTGTCGAGGATCTTGAAGGCCTGGTCGGTGTAGGTCTTCGCGTTGGCGAGCACCTCCTCGCGGCTCAGGGGCGGGCGGGTGGCCGAGCGGCCGGAGGGGTCGCCGATGGTGGCGGTGAAGTCACCGATGATGAGGACGACCTGGTGCCCGAACTCCTGGAACTGCCGGAGTTTCTCCATCGCCACGGTGTGACCGAGGTGGATGTCCGGGGAGGTCGGGTCGAGGCCGAGTTTGACGCGCAGCGGCCGACCGAGTTTGAGGCGCTCGAGGAGTTCCTTCTCGGAGAGCACCTTGGCGGTCCCGGCGACAAGCGTTTGGAGTTGGGCTTCCGGCGTCACGCCGGAGGGACTAGGGGACCGCGGCGGGGTTTGCAAGCCGTGAGCGGGGGCGGGCGGACGAGCAGGTGGCTCAAATTTGCTTCCTTCCCGGTGTCGGGTTTCCTCTTCTTGGCACATGAGTTCATTGGGAACACCGTTCACCGCCGGGGCGAAGAGGGTCATGCTCTGCGGCTCGGGGGAACTGGGCAAGGAGGTCGTGATCGAGCTGCAGCGCTACGGAGTGGAGGTGATCGCCTGCGATGCCTACCCGAATGCACCGGCGATGCAGGTGGCGGACCGGGCGCATGTGTTTTCGATGCTCGATGGGGCGGAGCTTCGGCGGGTCATCGAGCTGGAGAAGCCGCACCTGATCGTGCCCGAGGTCGAGGCGATCGCGACGGACGTGCTGGCGGCGATCGAAGAGGAGGGCCTCTCGACGGTCATTCCCACCGCGCGGGCCACGCAGCTCACGATGAACCGCGAGGGGATCCGCCGCATGGTGGCCGAGGAACTCGGATGCCGCACCTCGCCCTATGCCTTCGCCGCGACGATCGAGGAATACCGGGCGGCCGTCGAGGGGATCGGCCTGCCCTGCGTGGTCAAGCCGATCATGTCCTCGTCAGGAAAGGGCCAGAGCACCCTGCGATCCCCGGCCGACATCCAGCCCGCCTGGGAACATGCGCAGGCCGGCGGTCGCGCCGGGGCGGGCAAGGTGATCGTCGAGGGCTTCGTCGAGTTCGACTACGAGATCACGCTTCTCACGGTCCGCCACCAGGGCGGCACGTCGTTCTGCGATCCGGTCGGCCACATCCAGGTCGACGGCGACTATCGGGAGTCCTGGCAGCCCGCGCCGATGAGTGAGGCGGCGCTGCTCCGTGCGCGGCAGATGGCCGGCGATGTCACCGCTGCTCTCGGGGGCTTCGGCGTGTTCGGCGTCGAGATGTTCGTCAAGGACGACGAGGTCATCTTTTCGGAGGTGTCGCCGCGACCCCACGACACCGGGATGGTGACCATGATCTCGCAGGATCTGAGTCAGTTCTCCCTGCATGCCCGGGCCATCCTCGGGCTGCCGATTCCCAACATCCGGACCCATGGCCCCAGCGCCTCGTGTGCGGTGGTGGTCGAGGGCCAGTCGAAGCAGGTCCGTTTTGGAAATCTCGCCGAAGCCTTGGCCGAGCCGGACACGCAGCTTCGGCTCTTCGGGAAACCCGAGGTGGCCGGAAAACGGCGGATGGCGGTGACGCTGGCGCGGGGGAAAGATGTCGATGAGGCCCGGGCCAAGGCGCGGGCGGTGGCGGAGCGGATGGCGATCGAACTGTGAGTCGAGACGGTGCGCGACAGCGTCGTGCGGTCCTTGCTTGGGCTCCGGGGCGATCCCGCGCGATGCGGGATCGCGGTCCGCGTGGGGATGCTGTCTTGCTGGAATGCCAGCCGCCAATCAGAACATCCCGTTCAGCTTGCGGCCGGTCCAGAAGAGGGCGAGCAGCAGGACGACGAGGGCGACGGTCTGCCACTGCGACCAGAGCGGGATGCGGTTCTCGATCGGGCGCGGTTCGGGCAGGGCGGCGATCTCGCGGATCAGCTCGGCGAGGCTGGCGGGCTGGATCATCCTTCCGCGTGCGATGCGTGCCATCTCCTCGAGGACGTCGGGCCGGGCCGGTTGGCCGACCTTTTCCAGCTCCACCCCCTGGGCGAGCAGCTTGGTCTCGACCGCCTCACCGTTCTCGCCCGCGATCTTCGCCGAGAGCGTCCACTCGCCGGGCTGGGTGATCTTCAGGCGTCCGCTGAAGGATCCCCAGGCGCTGTCATTCTTCTGGAGAATCACCCGCTGGCTGCTGCCGTCGGGAAGGGTCGCATCGACCGCCACCTGGCCCTTTTCCAAGGGTGCGCCGTTGGGATCGAAGGCGTTGGCATTGAGGGTGACGGTGTCGCCGGGTTCGGGTCTCTCGGGGGCGAAGAACAGGCGGATGCGCTGACCGGCGGCCATGTTTCGCTGGTAGGACATCCAGCGAGCGACCTGACCCCAGAAGCGGTAGTGGTATTTGTCCTCGACGCCGCGGCGCCAGCGCCAGGCGGAGTCGATGCCCATGTAGAGGACCTTTCCGGTGCCGGCGGTGCTGGTGACGATGAGGGGGGTGGGACCGAAGTTGGTGCGGCGGTTGGCGTGGACGGCGAGCACCTCGGTGCCGCCCTTCGCCTTGACCACGGCCGAGTGCCAGAAGAAGCCGGGGAGCGAGCGCCAGACGTCGGGATTCCCTTCCTCGGTATCCGCAAGCAGGGTCAGCAGCGAGCCGCGGCCTTCACCGGTGAGTTCGAGTGGCGAGGCGACCGGGTCGACGATGCCCTGCGGGTTGTCCATGTCCAGTACCACGGGCATCAATTCGCCGAGCGGGGTGTCGAGGAGTGACCGCTGGTTGCCCTTCGGTCCGGGGAGGAAGACGACACCGCTGGCCTGGTTCTCGACCAGACCCGCGATCATCCCGCACTGCTCGACGGACAACTGCTCGGTGCCGACGTCGCCGATCATGATCACGTCGTAGCGGGCCAGCTCCTCGGGCAGGGAAGGAAACTCCGCGATGTAGTCGGGGCCGTCGCCCATGCCGAGCTGCGGGTGGAAGAGCAGGCAGGAAAGATCGACGCCGGGGTCGCGCGAGAGGGCGTTGCGCAGGTAGCGGTATTCCCAGCGGGGAAGGGTTTCGATGACCAGCACGCGGATTGATTCCGGACGCCCGGAAAGGGTGAACTTGCGGCTGTTGTTGGAGTCGATCCGCTCTCCCTCGGCGATCGGCACCGTCAGTTCGAGGGTGGCGGACCCTTCCGCGTCGATCTGCCAGAGGATGGAGTCGTAGGTTTCAGCGTCGGGCGGGAGGACGACCTCCTTGGTCCGTTCGCGGCCGTTCTCATCGCGCAGGCGGACCACGGTGCGGACTTCTCGCTCGAGGGACGAGCGGATGGTGAAGGGGATCTGCACCTTTTCGCCGACGATGCCGTAGGTCGGCGCGGTGACGGAGATCAGGTCGAGGTCGGGAAGCCGCTTGCCGCTGCCGACCGGGACCGTGAAGAGCGGGACTCCGCGTTGCAGCAGCTTTTGGGAGGCGACGACGGGCGGCTGGCCGAGGTTGTAGTCGCCGTCCGAGAAAAGCACGACCGCGCGCAGGTTGTCGCCCTGTTCCAGGAGTTGGGTGAAAGGCTCGGAAAGGTCGGTGCCGGCAAGCGCGGATTCGTCTTCCGGGGGTGCCGCGATCCGGCGTTCGATCAATTCGTTGCTGCCGTCGGCCTGCAGGGTGGTGCGCAGTTCGTCGTCGACGACCTGATCGATCCACTCGGCGCGGGTCACCACCGGCTGGCCGGGATCGGTGGCAGCCGGGATCTCGGCGTCGAGCGTTTCCATCGACCCGGAGCTGTCCTCGAGGATGGCGATGACCGGCTTGCTTTCCGGGTTGATCACGGTCCGCCACTCCGGCTTCCACAACAGGAGCACGATCAGCAGGGCGACGAGCATGCGCAGGACTTCGAGCGCGCCGGTCCGGCCCCGGTGCGGACTGCGGTGCCAGGTCAGAAAGCTCAGCGCCGCGATCGAAATCAGCGTGACGATCCCGATCACCAGTGTGATCGGAGTCGGCGAGAAGTGCAGGTTGGAGATGGAGAAGCTCAAGACGCCGGAGGTTGGAAGGAGTGGGTGGGTGGGGGTGTGCGAGCTGAAGCTCGCGGTCCGGAGCGGGCTATCGCGGGGTGGAGGGTTGGGCGCCGGCGGTGGGGCTTTCGATGCGGGGCATGGCTTTCGGCAGGCAGAGCAGGGCCTCGGCGAGCAGGAAGAAGAGCATCGCAATCAGGAAGGCGCGCCAGACGCTGCGTGAAATGTTGTCCCGGGCGGAGCTGCTGGTGTCTTCGAACAGCGAGAAGCTTAGGCCTTCGAAGAGGGGTGAGACGGCCGGCGTTTCAATCTGCCCGGCAAGGTCTTCAGAGGCGGGCCGGTTCACCGCGCGCACACGATCGCCCAGGCGGTAAACGCCGGCGATGTGATCGGCCTGGGCCGTGGAAGCGTCGGCGTAACTGTCGAAGCGCTCCCTTGTTTCGTTGGGGGCTGGAAGGGAATCGCTGGCGCCGACGCGGGTCAGGTAGCCGCTGTCGAATCGGACCGCGCCCGCGACCACGGCACGCTGGGCGAGGGGCAGGAGCACGTCGGCATCGCCGAGGTTCGACCAGCTGTAGTCGGGCAGCGAGCCGATGAACCAGGCGGTGCCTTTGCCGATGACCTGCCGGACCATGAAGGGCTCGGTGTCGTCCCAGCGGGCGAGGATCGAGGCATCGCCCTGGGGGATGCGCCGTTTGACGGCCCGGAGTCGGTCGGCCGGCACCGGGGTGCCGTCGATGCCGTCGCGCAGCAAACCGTCGGCGCGGTCCCAGCTGTCGAGGATGAAGAATTGTTCGCTGGGAGCATTCTGGATCTCCGACCAGGTGATCCCGAGAAACTCGGTGTCGGCGTCGGTGTCCGGGGGAAACACCAGCAGTTGTCCGCCATCCCGGACGAATTGCTCGAGTCTTTCGGCAATCGGTCCGGCCGGCAGCGGGGCGGCCCAGAAAAGCGCGGCGGTTTCATCGACGATCTTGCCGGACAGGGCGTCGGGGCCGATCCGTTCCGAGGTCTGGCCGCCGAAGCCGTCGGGAGCGGCGGCAAGCGAAAGGTAATCGGCGGCCTCGCCAGGTTGGGCGACGACGCCGGAAGTCACCGGGAGGGCCGGTCCGTAGGCGAAGTAGGCCACGTTGTCGCGAGGGTTGCCGTCGCCGGGGATCGAGATCCAGCCGAAGCCGCTCTCGTCGGTTTCCGGCGTGGGCAGGGTCTTGAGGAAGCGCAGTTGCTGTCCGGTGACGGTGACGCTGTCGGTGGATCGGGCGCCGTTGAGGGTCGTGGTGACCGGAACGCCCAGCGGGGAGAGGGCCGGGCCGTTGCGGGCGATCTCCAGCTCGAGCTCGAGCCGATCTCCGTTCCGGCGGGAGCTGAGAATCCTCAGGCTCTGGTTGCCCGCACTCTCGCCGCTCACCGCGAGCACGCGGACCCGCGGGGGTTGGGGCAGGCTCTCCAGCGATGCGCGGGCGCGGGTCCAGCGGTCGTCTTCCGGCAGCCAGTTCGACAGCTGCAGATCGGAAGCGACCCACAGTTCGGCGCGCCCGGGCGTTTCGGCGAGGAAGTTTGCGGCCGTGGTCAGCAGATCCGGAAGATCGGCAGCCGAGTCGGTGGCAGCGGTCGAGGAAAGCTCTCCCAGCACCTCCGGGGTGGGCACTTCCTGGGGCGCGCCCGAAGCGCTGTCGATGAGCACCAGGCGGGTGCCGCTCAGATCGGCCACCGCGTCACGGATGCGCTGGATGGCGAGGGCACGCCGCGACAGGCCGCTGTTCTCGGGCTTGGCCTCCATGCTGGCGGAGCGGTCGAGGACGAGGACGACCAGATCCGGTTTGCCGGCGCCCATGCCGAAAAATCCGCCGACCAGCGGCAGCGAGGCCGCCGCCACCAGCGCGGCAATCCCGAGGGTGCGGCAGATCAGGATGAGGATGTGGCGCAGCCGCTTCTTGCCCCGGGACTCGCGGGTCGCCTTGAGCAGGAACTGCATCGCCGCCCACTTCACCGTCTTGTGCCGGCGGCGGTTCAGGAGGTGAATGATGACCGGGATCGAGGCCGCCAGCAGCCCCCAGAGCATCCATGTTTGCTGGAAATACAAGGGAATGAAAAATGCTAAATGTTAACTGTCAAAAGCACGGATCGGACATTCAAGGCTTCGAATTGCGGTAGATGGTGGCAAAAATCCGGGTGAGTTCGTCGGCCTCGTTGAATAGCTCCCGTAGCTGCTCTTTTGGTTCAGCTTGCTTCGTGGTTGAGCCGAGAATCTGGACCCAGAGCCGGCTTTCGCTCGACTCCCGTCGGCATACGCTGATGCGGTGACGGAACTCTGGCTTCGTTGACGAGTTGTTGGCTTCCGCGTAGTTGGACGCAACCGAACCTGAGGAGCGAAGGAGTTGATCGATGTCTGACCACTGCCAACGAGTCCACGCCCATGACCCGACGCAACGCCGGACATCGAGCGCGAACTCAAGCGTGCGTTCTTCAAGGTCGTAAGGTGGTTTGGCTGGGTCCTCTTCATCCATTAGTCATTTAACATTCGTCATTTGACATTCATTTCCCCTTCGGCAGCCGTGCGGTCAGGAACTCGCGCAGCAACGGTTCGAGCGGGGTGTCGGTGGGGACGAGTTGGTAGTCGGCATTGGCGTCGTGGCACTTGTCACGCACGGCCTTCATGAAGTCGTTCAGGGCCGTGTGGTATTCCTCGGCCACCAGCGTGGGTTCTACGACGAGTGACGTATTATCCTCCAGGTCGACGAAGCGGTGCGGTCGCTCGAAATCGAAGCTGAGTTCCTGCGGATCCATCAGGTGGAAGACCGAGATGTCGTGCTTGCGATAGCGCAGGTGCTGGAGGGCGTCGGAGAAGCCGCCGGGATCGGTGAATAGGTCGGAGAGGATCACGACGAAGGCGCGCTGGGCGATCTTCTCGGCGATCGTGTGCAGCGCATCGACCAGGCCGGTTTCACCTTCGGGCTCGAGATCCTTGAGGGTGTCGAAGATCCGCTGGAGGTGCGCGGCGCGCCGGCTTGGTGGGATCTCGAGGTGGAGCTTCTCCGTGCAGAGTGAAAGTCCGGCGGCATCACCCTGGTTGACCAGCAGATAGGAGAGCGATGCGGCAATGCGCCGGGCGAACTCGACCTTGCTTTCGCCGTGGCCGGAAAAATTCATCGAGCCGGAGGCGTCGACCACGAAATAGGCGCGGAGGTTGGTGTCGGCCTCGAATTCCTTGATGTAGAAACGGTCCGAGCGGGCGAAAGCCTTCCAGTCGAGGCGCCGGGTGTCGTCGCCCGGCACGTATTTCCGGTATTCGGCGAACTCGACCGACGAGCCGCGATGCGGCGAGCGGTGCTTGCCGGCGACGTTGCCGACCATCGGCATCCGGCTCTCGACCGGCAGTGATCCGAGCCGGGAGAGCAGGTCGTGGTCGAGGAAGTCGTAGGGGTCCTGGCTCACGAGTCGCTCATTTCCTTGATCAGGCGTTCGACGACTTTCTTCGAGCTCATGCCCTGGGACTCGGCGGCGAAGTTGGTCAGCACGCGGTGGCCGAGCACCGAGGGCGCGACGGACTGAATGTCCTCGAGGCTGGCCATGTAGTTGCCGTGAAGGGCGGCGCGGGCCTTGGCACCGAGGATGAGATACTGCACGGCGCGGGGTCCGGCACCCCAGGCGATGTAATCGCGGACCCATTCCGGAGCCTCGGGCAGGGCCGGGCGGGTCTTGCGAACGATCTCCACGGCGTAGTCGTAGAGGTGCTCGGGCACCGGCATCCGGCGGACCAGCGACTGGTAGGCCATCACCTTTTCGCCATCGAGGAGGTGGTTGAGCGAGGCCCGGGCCGTGCCGGTCGTGGAGCGGGCGATCTCCTTTTCCTCGGCGGCGTTCGGGTAGTCGACTTCGATCAGGAACATGAAGCGGTCGAGCTGGGCTTCCGGAAGCGGGTAGGTGCCTTCCTGCTCCACCGGGTTCTGGGTGGCGAGCACGAAGAAGGGCGGCTTGAGTTCGTAGGTTTCACCGAGCACGGTGACCTTGAGCTCCTGCATCGCCTCGAGCATGGCCGACTGCGTCTTGGCCGGAGCCCGGTTGATCTCGTCGGCGAGCACGATGTTGGCGAAGATCGGACCCTTCACAAACTCGAACTCCCGCTTACCACCGACGCCGGTTTCCTGAATGATGTCGGTGCCGGTGATGTCGGCGGGCATCAGGTCCGGCGTGAACTGGATGCGGCTGAAGGTGAGGTCGAAGGTCTGGGCCACCGAGGAAATGAGCAGCGTCTTGGCCAGGCCCGGAACCCCCATGAGCAGCGCGTGACCGCGGGCGAACAGGCAGATTGCCAGCTTTTCGATCACATCGTCCTGACCGACGATCGCCTTGGCGAGCTCGGCCTTGAACGCGGCGTAGGTTTTGCCCAGCTCATCGATCGCCGCCACATCGTCGGGCGGAAGCTGATGATCAGTATCGGGGGCGGGCGTCGGGGCGGCGGGGGAGTCGGTCAAGGTGTCTTCCATGGAGCTGCGGGATACGGCTTGAGAGCGACGCTAGAGCGGCGCTTCGTTTTGTCGAGTCGCTAGAAACCGCGGTCTGCCGAAGCTTGTGCGGAAGCCACGGCCGCCGCTTGAGGAAGTGCCGAGTGAGTGACCTCGTGGCGGCGGACTCGGCGGGGGATCCCGGCAGCGATGGCGGGGAGGGGTGAAAGCCTCGGAAAATTTCCATTTCCCACTTGTCAGCCCGCAATCCTCTGGTAAACAGCCCGCCCGCTCCGCTGTGGTGCGCGCTTCGGCGTCGTCACTTCCATCGGAGCGAATTTCGCTCAACACAGAGTCCCCATGGCACGAATCTTCGGTATCGAGATCCCCAACGAGAAGCGCATCGAGGCTTCTCTGCTTTACATTTATGGCATCGGCCCGTCCACGGCGTCGCGCATCCTGGATCATGCCGGGATCGACCCGAACATCCGGACCGGTCAGCTCACCGAAGACCAGCTGGTCAAGATCGGCGGGGTCATCCAGAGCGAGGAGATCATCATCGAAGGCGACCTTCGCCGGGAAAAGCAGTCACAGCTCAAGCGGCTCACCTCGATCAACTGCGTGCGTGGCATCCGTCACAAGCGGGGCCTGCCCGTCCGCGGCCAGCGCACCCGCACCAACGCCCGCACCCGGAAGGGCCGGCGCCGCACGGTGGGTGTGCAGAAGTAAGCTGGCGACGCGACCCCGAACCATCACCGAACATGGCTGACGACGAGACCAAGAAAGAAGTGCCCGCGGCCGAGGAAGCCGAGGAAAAGCCGGCTGCCGCCGAGAAAGGCGCACCCGCCGCCCCGAGCGAGGAACCCAAGGCCGAGCAGAAAGCTCCCGCCGCCGAGGCGAAGGCTCCCAAGGCTGACGAGAAGGCACCTGCGGGCGAAGGTCCCAAGGAGGGTGAGGAGGGAGCCGGCTCCAAGAAGGAGGAGAAGCGCGACATCTTCGCCGAGATCGCCGGTGCCGAGGAGGGCCAGCTGAAGATCCACAAGGCCAAGAAGTCGAAGAATGTGACCAAGGGCATTGTCCACGTCACCGCCACCTTCAACAACACCCTGGTCAACGTCACCGACGCCTCGGGCAACACCATCGGCTGGTCGAGCGCCGGCAAGATGGGCTTCAAGGGGTCCCGCAAGAGCACGGCCTACGCCGCGCAGGTGGTGTCGCAGGACGCCTGCCGCCAGGCGATGGGGCACGGTCTCAAGGAAGCGGAAGTCCGGGTCAAGGGTCCCGGCTCCGGCCGCGAGTCCGCCGTCCGCGCCGTTCAGGCCCTCGGCGTCGAGATCATCTCGATCAAGGACGTGACCGCCATCCCGCACAACGGCTGCCGCCCGAAGAAGGCCCGTCGCGTTTAATTGTCTCCAACGATTTTCTGAATCATGGCTCGTTACACCGGTCCCCGCACCAAGATCAGCCGCCGCTTCGGCGTGGCCCTCTTCGGTCCCTCGAAGGCGCTTGAGCGCCGCATGTTCCCGCCAGGCCAGCACGGCCTCCGCGCGGGTCGCAAGAAGAAGAGTGACTACTCGATCGCCCTCGGCGAAAAGCAGAAGCTTCGCTTCCAGTACGGCGTTCTGGAGAAGCAGTTCCGCGGTTACTACGAGACCGCCGCGCAGCGTCGTGGAGTGACCGGTGAGATCCTCCTGCAACTTCTCGAGCTGCGTCTCGACAACGTCTGCTACCGCCTGGGCTTCGCCAACACACGGGCCGCGGCCCGCCAGATGGTCAATCACGGCCACATCCTGGTGAATGGCGAAGCGGTCGACATCGCGAGCTACCAGGTCAAGCCGGGTGACAAGATCAAGGTTGGGCCCAAGCCGTCCGCCCAGCAGCTTGCGCTGCGCATGATGGACCTCACCCAGTCGGTGCCGCTGGTCGACTGGCTGACTCTCGACCGCGAGACCATGGAGGCCACCGTCGAGCGGGTGCCCGAGCGTTCCGACATCGATCCGCTCGTCAACGAGCAGCTCATCGTCGAGCTCTACTCACGCTGAGGACTCCGCTCGCTCCGCGATTTTCGAAGGCGCCCGGGGTTTCCCGGGCGTTTTTCGTTCCGGGAATTCGTTGCCATTTGTCTTTTCCATTCGATGAAGTTGGGCGAAACCGCCGACCTGTTTCATGACCAATCCCTTTCGCGAACACCTGGTTTCCCGCAATAGTGCGGAGCCGTGCACCGTGGTGATCTTCGGCGCCACCGGCGACCTGACCCACCGCAAGCTGATCCCCGCGCTCTACAACCTCGCCGTCGATGGCGAGCTGCCGCCGGGGGTGAGGATCGTCGGCTTCGCCCGCCGCGACAAGAGTGACCAGGTCTTTCGCGAGGGGCTCGAGGAGGTGAACCGCAAGGTTTCCCGCTCGGGTCACGACGACGCGATCTGGTCGAGCTTCGTCGGCAACATCGAGTACCACCGCAGCGAGTTCGGCGACCTTGACGGCTACAAGAGCCTGGCCGATCGCTTGGACGAGATCGACCGCGAACGCGGAGGCAAGGGCAACCGCTTGTTCTACATCGCCAGTGCGCCGGATTTCTTCGACGACATCCTCGACTACCTCAAGCAGGCTGGGCTGAACGCCTGCCGCGACGGGTGCTGGTCGAGGGTGATTGTCGAGAAGCCCTTCGGCACCGACCTGGCGACGGCCCAGCACCTCAACGAGGTCGTGAACCGGACCTTCGAGGAGAAGGACACCTACCGGATCGACCACTACCTCGGCAAGGAGACGGCGCAGAACCTGATGGTGCTGCGCTTTGCCAACGCGATCTTCGAGCCGCTTTGGAACAGCCGCTACATCGAGCAGGTCCAGATCACCTGCTCGGAAAACCTCGGCATGGAGGGCGGGCGCGGCGGGTATTACGACACCGCGGGCGCGCTTCGCGACATGGTCCAGAACCACCTCCTGCAGTTGCTCAGCCTGGTCGCGATGGAGCCGCCCACGGATCTGAGTGCCGACGGTGTGCGCGACGAGAAGGTGAAGGTGCTTCGATCCCTGCGCCAATGGGACACGCCGGAGAAGGTCGCGGAGAACGTGGTGCGCGGCCAATACGTGGCCGGCAGCATCGACGGGCGGGGGGTGCCGGGCTACCGCGAGGAGGATCGGGTCGACCCGGAGAGCATGACCGAGGCCTACGTGGCGCTGCGGCTGCGGATCGACGTCTGGCGCTGGAGCGGCGTTCCCTTCTACATCCGGATGGGCAAGCGGCTGCCGAAGAAGGCGACGGAAATCTCGGTGCATTTCAAGGAAGCGCCGGACGTGCTTTTCAGTGCCTTGCCCGGCGGGACGACCGGTTCGAACGTGCTGGTCATCCGCATCCAGCCGGACGAGGGGATTTCCCTCCGGATGGTCTCGAAGCTGCCCGGCACGAACCTGCGGCTCGAGCCGGTGAAGATGGATTTCCACTACTCGACGAGCTTCGGCAAGGGCAGCCCGGAGGCCTACGAGCGCCTGCTGCTCGACGCGATGGCGGGGGATGCGACCTTGTTCGCCCGCCGTGACGAGGTCGAGGAGGCGTGGCGCTTCATCGATCACATCCAGCGCGCCTGGCACGCCAGTGACAATCCACCGCCGATGACCGAGTTCGTCGCCGGGAGCTGGGGGCCGAAGGAAGCCGACGACCTCTTGAAGGCGGACGGTCACGCGTGGCGCAGGCTTTGATTCAAGGACATGAGTGAGACGCTTTCCATCCATCCCGAGCTCGGACAGGAAGTGGCGATCGGCGAGATCGACCATGAACTGCACCGGCTCTGGGAGGCGGACGATGCGCGGACCAACGCGTCGTTGATCAACCTGGCGGTGTATTCCGAGGAGCCGGACTGCCTGGTCCGGAATTCGCAGGCGGTGAGGGAACTCACCCGCGAGCATGCCTGCCGGGCGCTGCTGATCGGAATCGAGGACGACGCCCCCGAGACCTCGATCCGGGCATGGATCACCGCGCACTGCCACCTTCGCGACGGCCGCAAGTCGGTCTGCTGCGAACAGATCGCCTTTCATCTGGCAGGGCGGGCGACCGGACGGCTCCGCAACACCGTCTTCGCCCATCTCAACTCGGATCTGCCGCTGATCCTGTGGTGGCAGGGGGAGCTGAGTCCGATCTTCAACGAGAGATTTTACAGCCTGATCGACCGCTTCGTGTTCGATAGCTCGGACTGGAGTGAACCGATGCCCTCGCTGGAGCGGATTCTCGAGGCCAACGACAGCTCGTCGCGGCTCGTGGTGCAGGATCTTTCGTGGACGCGCTGCTACCAGTTCCGGGTCTCCGTGGCCTCGCTCTTCGATGATCCGGTGGCGCTGGCATCCCTCGACTCGGTGGATTCCATACGGATCGTCCATCACCCCAAGCACCGCCTCACCGCCCTGCAACTCCTGGCATGGTTGGCGAACCAGGCGGGATGGCGCGATGGCCTCGAACTCGGGCTCGCCGACGGGCGCAAGGATGGCTTCTCGTTTGAAACCGAGGGGGGCCACACGATCGAAGCGGTGCTGGTGGCCGATTCCGATGCGGCGGCCCTCGGGCTCCTTGAAATCTCCGCCGGCGACGTTCGTGTCGAGGTTTCCCGGGAAGCGGGATCGAGCCACCTGATGCGGACCCTGCGCAGTCCCGGGCACGACTTCGAGGCACCGGGACCGGCCGATCCCGACGCACCGGCCGACCTGATCGGCGAGCAGTTGTCGCGGGGCGGGCGCAACACGCTCTACCGCAAGATGTTGCCGAGAATGCTCAAGCTGCTGGAACGTTGACGGGAGCGAGGCCAGAGAGTGCGGCGACTGGCATGAAACAGGCTTGAACGCGATTGCGGGCACACGCATCTTGCGCCCCCGCCCAAGCCGGACCATTTCTCGACATGATTCGACTCCCTGACGATGCTCCCTTTACTGCCGAACAGCGACTGTGGCTCGAAGACTTTCTCAGCAAGGCGCTGGCCGGAGCGGCCATCCCCAGTGCCCCGGGTGGACCCGCCGTGCCGGCGACCATTCTCTGGGGTTCGCAGACCGGCAATGCCGAAGGGCTGGCACGAAAGCTCGTCAAGCGGCTGAAGAAGGGCAACTTCGAGCCCGAGAGCTTCGACATGGCGGACTACGACCGCGACCGCCTTCCCAAGGAGAGCAACGTGCTCATCATCACCTCGACCTACGGGGACGGTGAGCCGCCGGACAATGCGGCCGATTTCTACGAATGGATCCTGAGTGACGAGGCCCCGAAGCTCGAGGGGGTGTCCTATTCCGTCCTCGCGCTCGGCGACACCGACTACCCGGACTTCTGCAAGTGCGGGATCGACATCGACGAACGCTTCGCCGCGCTCGGCGCGAAGCGCATCGTCGACCGGATCGACTGCGACGTCGATTTCGATGACGAGTTCAAGCAGTGGTACGAAGGCATCATCAGCGTGCTGGCGCCCGAGGTTCAGGTGATGCCGGCGCAGGTCGATGCACTGGACCAGACCGAGGAGGGCTACTCGAAGCATCGGCTTTTCCCCTCGCGCATCCTGCGGAACTTCAACCTCAACAAGGGAGGGGCCAGGGAAACCCACCACGTCGAACTCTCGCTCGAGGGTTCGGGCCTCGAATATGAGGTGGGCGATGCTCTCGGGCTGATGCCGGCAAACCCGCCGGAGGTGGTGGACGAGATCCTGGCGAATCTCCCGTTCAAGACGGATACCGACGTGCCCCTGCCGGACGGCACCGAAGGCCCGTTGCGGGAGGCGCTGATCCGGTCCTACGACATCGGCACGATCAACAAGTCGATCATCACCAAGTGGCAGCCCCGGAGCGGCTCGCCGTTCCTGCGGGCGCTGGTGGAGGCCGACGACATGGAGGCTTACGAGGAATTCGTCTGGGGGCGCGACCTGATCGATCTCGTCTGCGATCATCCCGCGGACTTTTCCGATGGCGAGGATTTCGTGGGCGTTCTCAAGAGGCTTCAGCCACGGCTTTATTCGATTGCCTCGAGCCCCAATGCCCATCCGGGCGAAGTCCACCTCTGTGCCGGCATCGTGCGTTACGAGACTCACGGGCGGAAGCGCGGCGGCATCTGCACGACCTACCTCGCGGATCGCGCCGAGGGCGAGCAGCCGGGCGTCTACGTGCATTCCAACAAGGCCTTCCGTCTGCCCGGGAGTGGCGACACACCGATCATCATGGTCGGCCCGGGGACCGGGATCGCGCCGTTCCGTGCGTTCCTTGAAGAGCGGCGGATCTCCGGCGCCAAGGGCGGCAACTGGCTGCTGTTCGGCAATCCGCACCGCGAGACCGACTTTCTCTACGAGGAGGAACTCACGGCCTTCCAGAAGGACGGAACGCTCCAGAAGCTCGACCTCGCGTGGTCGCGTGACCAGAAGGACAAGGTCTATGTCCAGCACCTCATGCTCCAGCAGGGTGGGGAGATGTGGAAGTGGCTTCAGGACGGGGCTTCATTCTACGTTTGCGGCGACGCCTCGCGGATGGCCAAGGACGTGGACTCCGCATTGCACATGATCGCCGAGAAGCACGGTGGGATGGGCGCCGAGGAAGCCGAGGCCTTCGTCAAGCAGCTCAAGAAGGACAAGCGCTACCAGCGCGACGTTTACTGATCATTGCCCTTCCTCGGGAAGTAGTTCAACATCGTGAGGATGAAGAGGAACGTGTGGTGGATCGGCCTCGCCGTCCTGGCGCTGCCAGGATGCGAGAAGCAGGAGAAGGCCCCCCGGGCGACGGTGGTGGTGGAGCAGGAGGAGGCAGTCGCGGAATCGTCCGGGGATGTGACGACCGAGCCCTCCGCACCCGAGGTGCCGCCCGCACTGCCCGTGCCCGAACCGGAGGAAGATGCGGAGGAAAGCCCGACGGTGGGCGAGCGGGTCGACCAGGCGATCGAGGCCACCGGCACGGGACTTCAGACCGCGGGCGAGAAAACCCGCGAAGGGGTCGCCACCGCGGCCGAAAAGACCGGGGAGGCCCTCCAGACGGCGGGTGAGAAGACGGAGGAAGGAGTCCGCAAGGGAGCCGAGGCCACCGGACGGTTTCTCAAGAAGGTCGGGGAGCGCATCGAGGATGCCGCCACGGGTGGTGAGTCGGAAGGACCGGCGGAGCCTCAGCCCGCCGATCCCTGAGGGGTGCTGCGGCGGGAATTGCTTTGTCAGTGGGGCGGCGAACTGCTGATCTAACCCCCAGCCTCAGCTTTCCCAACCCATGAGCCAGTCCAGCGCCCCGACCGATGCCCCGGTCGTACCCCGGAAGTTTCTCGTTTCCTTCATCCTCGTCACCTCCCTCTTCTCGCTGTGGGGATTTGCGAACGACATCACGAATCCCCTGGTTGCCGCGTTCAAGGATGTATTCGTAATCAACAACGCGCAGAGCAGCTGGGTGCAGATGGCCTTTTACGGCGGTTACGGCACCATGGCCATTCCTGCGGCGCTCTTCATCCGGCGGTTCAGCTACCGCTCGGGCATCATCCTGGGCCTGGTCCTCTACTCGATGGGTGCCCTGTTGTGCGTGCCGGCGGCATCGAATGCCAGCTTCAACCTGTTCCTCATCGCGCTCTACATCCTCACCTTCGGCCTGGCGTTTCTCGAAACCACGGCCAACCCGTACATTCTTTCGATGGGGGATCCGAAGACCGCCACCCGGCGGCTCAACCTCGCCCAGGCATTCAATCCGATCGGCTCGCTCACCGGGATGACGGTGGCCAGCGTGTTCATCCTCTCGAATCTCCAGATCGAGGATTTCCGCAACGACTTCGATGCCTATCAGGTCCAGTATGGGCCGGTCGAGAAGGCCGAGACCGAGCATGCCGTGCTGCCGATCTTCGAGGCGGAACAAGAGGAGCCGATCAAGGACCCCGTGCTCGGGGCCTACGTCTCCGAGCACTACGCGCAGGATGGCGCGGCGAAGCTCGACCTTTCCGAGGCGCTCGGAGATTACAAGGAGGGCAAGATTGCAACCTTTGCGGGGGTGTCTCACTCCGAACTCCAGCAACATGACCTGAAAATCGTCTCCACGCCGTACATGATCATCGGATTCGTGGTGATCGGAGTGATGGTGCTTTTTCTGGTCAACAAGCTGCCGCACACCTCGCACGGCGACGATGAACGGGAGGACTCGCCGCTTGCGGCCATTCTGGGACGCCTTTTCCGCAACCCGCTCTACCTGGGCGGAGTCGTCGCCCAGACCTTCTATGTCGGTGCCCAGATCATGTGCTGGACCTTCATCATCCAGTATGCCCAGAACGAACTGGGAATGAGCAAGGCAACCGCCCAGAACCACAACATCGGGGCGATGGTGATCTTTCTCAGCAGCCGCTTCATCTGCACCTTCTTCCTGAAGTATCTCTCACCGGGGAAACTCCTGCTGATCCTCTCCATTGGTGCGATGCTCGCGACCTTGGGGGCGATCCACCTCGGGGGCATGTCCGGACTCTACAGCCTGATGGCCATCTCGGCCTGCATGTCGTTGATGTTCCCGACCATCTACGGCATCGCACTCGACGGGTTGGGCCCGGACGCCAAGATCGCGTCGGCGGGCCTGATTCTTGCGATTGTCGGCGGGGCCTTCATGCCCCGGCTCCAGGGCGGGATCATGGACATGGAAACGTTCCTCGGAACTTCAGCCACTCGAGGTTCGTTCTATCTGCCGTTCATCTGCTTTGTGGTGATCGCCATCTACGGATTCTCCGCGGCCCACAGCCGGAGGCACGCCGCACTTTAGGTCGGTTTCTATCCAGAAATTCCTTCGATGGCGGGGTTTTCGGTCACGACACGGGGGATCGGTGTGCTTAGATTCTCCCGCATATGAAGATTGGCATTCCGAGGGAGATCAAAGCGCAGGAGCACCGGGTGTCGATGATTCCGGGGGCGGTCGGGGAACTGGTCCGCCGCGGCCACGAGGTGCTTGTCGAAAGCTCTGCCGGTGAGGGCTCCAGTTACACCGATCACCAGTATGAAGCCCAGGGAGCCCGCATCGTTCCCGACGCGGAGGCGGTCTTCGGCGAGGCCGAGATGATCGTGAAGGTGAAGGAGCCGCAGCCCGCGGAGGTCGCGATGCTCGAGCCCCGCCACATCCTTTTCACCTACCTTCATCTGGCGGCATCAAAGGACCTCACCGAGGGCCTGATGAAGTCCGGATGCACGGCCATCGCCTATGAGACGATCGAGGTGAACGGCCACCTGCCGCTGCTCGAGCCGATGAGCGAGATCGCGGGCCGGATGTCATCGATCGTGGGCTCCTACCACCTCGCGAAGCACGCGGGCGGGCGGGGGATCCTGCTGGGTGGCGTGCCCGGGGTCGCACCGGGGCGGGTGGTGGTCATCGGCGGAGGAACCGCCGGTGTGAATGCCGCGCGGGTGGCCAAGGGGATCGGGGCCGACGTGACCATCCTCGAGGTGGACTTCGACCGGATGCGCTTTCTGGACATCACCATGGACGGAACCCGCACCGTGTATTCGAACGAAACCAACCTCGTCGAGTTGCTGCCACGCGTCGACCTGGTGATCGGGGCCGTGCTGGTGCCCGGGGCTGCCGCACCGAAGTTAATCACCCGCGAAATGCTCCGGGCGATGCCGCCGGGGAGCGTGTTTGTCGACATCGCCGTCGATCAGGGCGGCTGCGCCGAGACCACCCGGCCGACGACCCACCAGGCACCGACTTTCGTGGAGGAGGACGTGATCCACTACTGCGTCGCCAACATGCCGGGTGCTTATGCCCGGACCGCGACGCAGGCCCTGTGCAACGTGACCCAGCGCTGGGTCGCCCTGCTTGCCGAGGAAGGGGTGGCGGGCGCTTGTTCAAGGCACCCGGACCTGCTGGGTGGAATCAACTGCCACGGGGGAAGGCTGACCTGTGGCCCGGTGGGCGAGGCCCACGGGATTGCGGTTGGTTCGGCTGCCTCAGTGCTGGGGATCTGATCCCGCCGGTTCTCCATCCGGAAAAATTTCCGGGATCAAGGTTTCGACCCGGTCATCGATCCAGGCATTCAAGGCCCGTTTCATGGGCTCGATAACCTCGGGCCGCTCGGCGGCCAGGTCCCTGCGGCAGTGGGGATCGGTGGCGGTGTGGAAAAGCTGGAAGTGCCGGCCCCCCGAAACCGTGGGAGTGCAGACCACCTTCCAATCGCGCGTCCGCAGGCAGCGTTGCTTCGAATCGATGACCAGGTCCCTGAAGTCCGGGCGCAGCACGAACTGATGGTTGAAATCCGCATCGACTTCGGTGAGTCCATCCATCGGCGGGAGCTGGGGACGTTCGATGCCGGGGACCCGGAACTGGATGAAGGGGAACTGGGTTTCTCCGTAGAACGGGAGCGGTGAGGCCTTGGCGGGATTCCGCAGCCATGGGCCGAGATCGCGACCTTCCCATTCGTCCGGAGTCTCAATCCCCAGCAGGCCGGTGATGGTTGGGGCAACATCGAGGGTCCGGACCGGTTCGTGGAACCGGTGCGCCGGACGATCCGGCACCCGGATTGCGAGGGGCACGTGGTAGGAGGGGTCGGCGCCGTTGAAACTGAGTCCGTGCCCGAGGGTGAGTCCGGGGCCATAGAGGTCATCGCCGTGGTCGGACACCAGCACGACGATGGTGTGGTCCAGCAGGCCATGCTCGTCGAGGGACCGGATGACCCGGCCGAAGTTCGTATCAAACTGCCGGGTGCATCCATCGAAGAGCGCTCGGATCTGCCGGACCTCCTTCTCGGGCAGGGCGGACCACTTCGTCTCGACGTCGGTGCCGCCGATGAAGGCGTCGATGTCGAAGTCGACGCCGGTCGTGTTGGGACCTGCGTAGTCGGGATCGCTGAACATCCGGTTGTAGGGTTCCGCCGATCGGTAGGGGAGGTGATTGCAGGAATAGAACACGTGCCAGAAAAAGGGCCGGCCGCTCATGGCCTGCCGCTGGATCTTCTTCTCGACCCTTTCGGTCACCACTTCGGGAGTGACGAACTGGGCGAAGGACCGGATCTGGGGAAAGAGCCGGCTGCCGAGCTCGTTGTCGAAGTAAAGGGGCACCACGAAATGGGCCATCAGCACCACCTGGCTGACGTAGATCCGGAAGCTGTCGAAACTCGAGACGTCGATCTCGTCGAAGCCCAGCGGGGTGAGCTGGTAGTAGCCGGCGCACCAGTCGCCGATGGCGGCGGTTTCGTAGCCGTGCTCGCGCAGGATTTCGGCAAGCGCCGTGGTCTTCCGGTCAAGGCCCTCGATCTGATCGCGGCTGGCGAACATCTGGCGCAGCCCGTGGGTGTGGGGATAGGACGATGTCATCAGCGAGACGCCGGATTCGAGCGTCGATCCGATGGGTGTCCGGCAGGCGTCGAACACCACTGCGTCCGCAGCCCACCGGTCGATGTTGGGCGAGACTCCATCGGCCGCGGGGCCGTCGGTGCGGCCCGGCCGGTAGCCGGCGTAGCCCAGCCGGTCGCCCCGCAAGGAATCCGAGCCGATGAAGATGACGTTGAGGGGTTTCGTTCCCGAATTCTCCGAAACCATTGCCGATCCGGTGAAGCCGTGCTGTTCCACGAAACCCAGGATGGCGAGCAGGAGCATCAGGCCGCCGAAGATCAGGCGACCGGCTGGACGGAAGCGGATGAACCACCAGAGGGTGACGGCGAAAAGTCCGATGATGGGAAGGGTGTCGAAGATGAATCCGTTGACCCAGGTTTGCCATGGTTCCGGCGGCAGCCGGAGGATGCCGTAGTACCAGTCGCCAAACGATGCGTCGCCGGTGAAATACGGTCGGGCGTGGGCGAGCCGGAACATGAAGTAGCCATGGAGCAGGAAGGCCCCGCCGAAGCCGATGACGGCGGCCGGGATTTTCCTCCTCAAGCGACGTCGGAGGAAGGTCGCCACCGGCATCACGACCAGCCATCCGGCCAGGCCGATCAGGGCGTAGGCGAGCAGCGCGTGGAGATTCTGGGAGATCACGTAACCCCGGTGGTCCTCGATGGCGATCCGGCTGAACTTGTTGTCCATCCCGCCCGAGTGGGTAAGGCGCCACAACGCCGCCCCGAACTGAAGCACGAGGAACACGGCGATCCCGACGGCGACGCCGCGACCAGTCCGGTGTTTCTGGGCTTCGGAACTCACAACGGGGGGAAACTGGCAGTCTCGATCCCGTCCATCAAGCGGCGAGGAGGCATCAATCGGAATCGACGATCAGCCAATGGGGGCTGACGATTTTTTCGATCACCACCCCCCGTGGCGACTGGGTGCCTTCGGGGATCGACAACCGCAGAATCAGCGTCATCGCCCGTTTGCCGTTGTCGAGGTAGAGCTCGTACATCTTCCGCTCGAGGTCGCTGCCCCGCTTCAGGTAGCCGATCATGAAGTCCTCCGCGTCGGGGGCGGTGAGCTCGAATCCCCTCCACACCTGATCATCGCGGAACTCGTGGCTGTAAAAGCCGCGAAGATCCGGCGCCACCTTGACCCGGAAATCCATGGCCTGGCCTTCGGGGCGTTCGCTGACGAACTCGTCCCATGGCATCGGTTGGTGGCGGACCGAGGTTTCCCAGTCGATCCGCACCGAATCGGGACCGGTTTGTTCGAGAAGAATGGGCTCCAGTTCCTCCTGGTCTCCGTTGCCGGATGCCACCGTCACCACCGACTTCCAGAAGGTGCTCGTGCCGATATTGAGAGGTTCGAAAACCATCAGTCTCCGGAACTCGCGCGGTTCGATGTTTCTGTTCCGATACCATTCGCGGATCAAGGGCTCGACCCGGTCCGGATGGCGGACGTGGGGAAGCAACTCCTCGACCGTGCCGGCGGCGAGATAGCGGGTGATCCGGCCTTCGACCTCCGCGACCAGGGCCTCGGCCTCGAGTTCGGCGGTGACGTCGGCCTCGACCCGTTCGCTCGCCGCCTCGCGCGCGACTTCTCCGGTGCCGGGTTCGTCGTTCCGGCCAACCAAGGTCGAGCCGACCACGGCGAGCACCACGATCAGGGCGATCAGCACGAACCAGCCGTAGGGCACCGGCTTGCGGGTCCCGACCCATTCCTCCTCAGGGTCGCGGGCCTCCTCCTCGGCGTCGATGATGACGTCGATATCCGGCTCGTGGGTGCGGCGTTCCTCGTCGGTGCCACCGGCATCCAGGCGGGTGGCCTCTTCCGGGGGCGGAGCCACCGGCAGGCGGTCCACGGGTTCGGCTTCGACGGCTTCGTCGGTGCTCTTGAGCCGAAGGACGTCCTCCGAGGGCGTTGCCTCGTCCTCGATGACCTTCAGCTCCTTTCTTTTCCCTCGATCGTTCACCCGGGGGGACGAAAGCCCGAATTGCCATTCGACGCAACCCCCCACGCCAGCCTAGAACTTTTCGACCTCGCCCCGCATGCCCGCCCGAATCCTGATCGTCACCGCTGCTTTCGGCGAAGGCCACAACAGCGCGGCCCGCAATCTGGCGCTCGCCTTCGGCGATCTGGGCGCCGAGGCCCGCGTGGCCGATCCCTGCATGGTGGGCATCCCGTGGACCACCCGCAACCTCTGCAAGGCCTACCGCTTCGTCACCACCCATCAACCGCGCCTCTGGAGCCGGATCTACCGGGCTACGGCCGATGTCGATTTCTCCCGCCAGCGGATGCCCTTCATGCGGCGTTCGGAGGCGGCGCTTGCCGGAATGATGGACGATTTCAACCCGGACGCAGTGGTCTCCACCTACCCGCTTTATCCGTATTTCCTCGACCGGATCGGCACCGCCCGGGGCAAGCCGGTGCCGGTCTTCACAGCCGTCACCGATTCGATCGAGATCAATGCCGCCTGGTTGAAGGCACCCGGCACCCGATGGCTGGTCACCGATCATTTCACCCGGGACATCATGATCGATCATGGTCTCGAGGCGTCGCGCGTCGTTGAGACCGGCTTTCCGGTGCCCCCTTCCATCTCGAGGCTCCGTCCACTCGCACCGGATGCGGCGGTGAATCCCTTCGATGTCCTCTATTTTGCCACCGCCAAGTTGCCGCATGTGAGGAGGATCTCGAAGGCGGTGCTCCACGCCCATCCGGACACCCGGATCACCATCGTCCTCGGGAAGAACGTCCGCCTGCTCTTCAAGCGTGCCCGCGAGATCAAGGAGCGCTTCCCCGGAAGGGTGAGGATCAAGGGCTGGACCCGACGCGTGCCCGAGCTTCTCGGCAGTCATCACCTCGTCATCGGCAAGGCGGGCGGGGCCACCGTGCACGAGGCCATCGCCGCGACCTGCCCGATGCTCGTCCACCACCTCGTGCCGGGGCAGGAGGAGGGAAACCTGGCGCTGCTGCGGCGGATCGGTGGCGGCGAACTGGCGGATTCTCCCGAGGCGATCCATCGTCACACCGCCGCACTGCTCGCCGACCGCGCCGCGCTGTGGCGTCGCATGAAGCAGAGCCTCGCCCGGCACGGCCGGAATGCCGGGGCCCTGACCGCCGCCCGCTACATCCTCGAGCAGATCGCCCGGCGCTGATCCCCCCGATTCGAATCCCGGCACCCGTTTCATTCGTCATTCGGAAACTGTTCAACTCCCCCATGACCTTCCTCTTCGACATCGGAAAAGTACTGTTGGACTTCGACTTTGAAGGCACCTTGGAAAGTCTGTTGCCCGCGGGTTCCAGTGTCTCGGCGCTCGACGCCTTGCTCGAGGACAAGGATGCGTTCGAGAGGGGCGACATCGCGCATGAAGACTATCTGGCCCGGGCGCTCGGCATCTTCGGTCCATCGGTGACGAGGGAAGAATTCGAGCGTGCCTGGCGCGACGTGTTCACCCCGAATCTTCCGATGTGGGATGCGGTGGAGCGCCTGGCGGCGGACGGTCACCGGTTGCTTCTCTTTTCCAACACCAATGCCATCCATTGTCCGTGGATGCTCGAGGAATACGACATCTTCCGGCATTTCGAAGCCGGAACCTATTCCTTCGAGGCCGGGTGCCTCAAACCCGAACCCGAAATCTATCAGCGGGCGATCGCCGATCACGGGCTCGAGCCCGCGTCGACCCGTTACATCGACGACCTGTCGGCGAATGTGGAAACCGGACGGGCGCTGGGCCTGCGAACCCACCACTACGACCTCGAAGATCACGCAGCCTTCGAATGCTGGCTCACTGCCGAGATGGCACTCACCCGGTGATTCTCTCGTAGAGCGCGAGTACCTTGCGGGTCATTGCATCGAGGGTCACCTCGCGGGCGACCAGTTTGTAGGACGGCTCAAGCTTCGCCTTCAGAGCGTCGGGTTTCTCAAGAGCCAGGCGCAGACCCCGCTCGAGCTCGTCGACCGAGTGGGTGTCCATCAGCGCCTCTTCGGGCAGGAATTCGGGGGCGAACCCGACCTTCGTCGAAATGCACGGCACCTGCATGTGAAGGGCCTCGGCCAGGGTGTAGGGCCCGCCTTCGTTGCGGGAGGCGACGATGAAGAGATCCGCGCACCCCATCAGCCCGACCGCGTCATCGCGATGACCGGCCATCCAGACCCGGTCGGACAACTCCTGCTTCGCAATGATCTGCTCCAGCTGTTTCCGCTGGTTGCCGTCGCCGACGATCCAGAGCTTGAAACCGGGAACCCGGGCGGTGGCTTCCAGAAGGAGGTCCATTCCCTTGGCGGGGACCAGCCGGCCGACGGTGCAGAACACCGGTTCATCCCCACCGACAAAGGGTGGATCGGTGGCCAGGGCGGCTTCCCGCGTGCCGGACGGTGGAGGCTCGATCGAATTCCAAATGACGGTGGCGGGGATGCCGCCCAGAGAGTCGCGCACCTGGGCCGAGGCGGTGATCACGGCGTCGTAGTCGCGGAACGGTGCCGGACTGCGCTTGATGTTCTGGACGGTCGCCACCCGCTTCATCCGGCCGAGACCCTTTCGGATCGAGCGCACCAGTGCCCCGGCCTTGTTGGCGTGGGCGTGGACGATCTGGGCACGGGTCGAAAGGATGCGCTTGCGCAGCGCCGCCCGGTTCAGGGGATTCAGGCGGCCCGCCCGCATGGGGTGGGGGATGAAGCGGACGTCCTTGGAGAAGTGAGGACGCATGGTCTCGTCGGCCACGGCGCTCACCTCGTGCCCCAGCGACGCCTGGCGATTCGCGAGTTCGATCACGTTCTTCTCGAGCCCACCCTTTTCGCCGACGCTGGCAAGCACATGACAAACCCGGAACATGGCTCGGAGCTTCAAGTTCCAAGTTCCAAGTTCCAAGTTCCAAGTTCCAAGTTCCAGGGTTTGGCACTTGGAACTTCTCACTTGGAACTTCGCCGCCGTAGGCTGCGCCCATGCGCATCGTCCACGCCTGCAACCTCCAGTTCGACAAGGACGGGGCGCACCTGTGGAACCAGGATCAGAAAATCCACCACGGCCTCGTGCGGCTCGGGCACTTTGTCTATCCGTTCTCGATCAACGACCGGGCACGGATGTTTTCGCCGACCGGGAGCAAGACCTTCGGCAAGGGCAGGACCCAAAAGGCGCTGATCGAAACATGCCGGAACGTGCATCCCGACCTGCTGATCCTCGGCCATGCCCAGTGGATTTCGGCCGACACCCTGCGCGAGATCCGCCACCTCCTTCCGGAGATCCGGATCGGCCTCTGGTATGTCGACCCGCTCTGGGACGAGGAGCCCACCCGCCACCTGCGCGACCGGGTGCCGGTGCTGGACGCGCTTTTCTGTTCGACCGGCGGTCCCTTGCTGGAGTCGTTCGCCACGGCGGATTGCCCGGCCCACTTCATTCCCAGCGCGGTCGATGCGGGCATCGAATGCCATCGCGCCTTCGAGACGCCCGACGGAGAAATGGTGCACGACCTCCTGTTCTTCGGTCGCGACAAGGGGCAACCGGAACGCAGGGCCTTTCTCGAGGAGCTGAAGGCGCGGCTGCCCGACCTGAGCCTCGGCTACTACGGCTGCCTCGACCGGCCGCTGATCATGGGTTGGGAGAAGGAACAAGTCATCCGCCGCTCGAAAATGGCGCTCAACCTTTCCCGGCGCAACGATGTCGAACTCTATTCCTCGTCACGCATTGCCGAGTTGATGGGCAACGGCATCCTCACCCTCACCCCGCGTGGGGCGGGACTGGAGAAGCTCTACGCCGAGGATGAGATCGTTTACTTCGAGGGCATCGACGAACTCGTTGAAAGGGTCCGGCGGTTCGTCGGCGACCGCGAGGCCCGCGAGGCGATCGCCCGCAAGGGATGGGAAAGGAATCACCGCGACTATTCGGGCACGGAAGTGGCGCGGATCATGGTAAATGCCCTGTTGCCCGATGCGGCCGGTCGTTGAGGCGTGCCGCAATCCGCCCCACGGGTTTCGTTGACAAGCCATTCGTAGAACCCGAACTTCAACGAAACTCATGACGACGCCTGAGGACACGTATGCGATCGCGCGCATCGATCTGCCGGGCGCCAGCACCCACGGCTGGCAGGTTAGGCTGCAGCGTCGTGGCCGGAAATACGGCAAGTTCTTCGCCGATCGCGTGCACGGCGGAACGCGCGAGGCTTATCGCGTCGCCCGCGCCTGGCGCAACGCCCTGATCGAGCGTCTCGACGAGCGCGAGTCCGGTCCCCGGGTCTGCCTGAAGTCGGCGCGCAACTCGTCGGGAGTGGTCGGGGTGTCGAAGGTCGCGGTCTCCGCCAGCAACGGGGAGACGTATTTCTTCTGGCAGGCCACCTGGTGTCCGGAGCCCGGTCAGCGGCGCTGCGTGAAGTTTTCGATCCGTCGCCACGGGGACCGCCAGGCCTTCCGGCTCGCGGTCGAGGCCCGCCGCGAAGGTGTGAGTCGGTAAGGTGCCGACGGTTTCCGCTTGGCAATCCCGCGCAGCGGTTCTGAATCGCCCTGATGTTCAGCGCCAGCCAGCTCACCGAGGAACAAAAGCAGTCGCTCCAGCAATGGGCGGCGGAAGGGGCCTCGATCGCCGACCTCCAACGCCGGTTGAAGGACGAGTATTCCCTGACGATCACCTACATGGATGCCCGCTTCATGGTGCTCGATCTCGGAATCGAAATCCTCGAGGAGAAGGAGGAGGAGGAGTCCGACGGGAAGCCCGAGGACGAGACCTTGGTGGATGCCGTGCCCGAGATGTCCCCGGGTGCCGTGAACGTCAGCATCGACAGCATCGCCATCCCCGGAGCGGTGGTGAGCGGCAAGGTGACCTTTTCCGACGGCGAGACCGCCGTGTGGATGATCGACCAGATGGGCCGCCCCGGCCTCGATCCCGACACGCCCGGCTACCGCCCGTCGCAGGAAGACATCGAGTCCTTCCAGAAGCAACTCAGCGAGCTGATGCGCAAGCAGGGAATGTGAGCGAAAGGAGCGTCCGCCCTTGCGTTACGAGAACCAGCGCACGCCGGCCTTGAAGAGCGGTTGGTGCTTGTTGCCGGGGATGTTTTTCGCGACGTGGGTGCCGCGGCGCTCGGTGTGGCCCATTTTTCCAAGCACCCGGCCGCAGGGGCTGGTGAGGCCCTCGACGGCCGCGTGCGAGCCGTTCGGGTTGTGGGCGATGTCCATTGAAGGCCGGCCGTCGGCGTCGCAGTACTGGGTCGCGATCTGCCCGGCGGCTGCAAGCTGTTGGAGGGTCTCGGCGTCGGCGATGAACTTGCCCTCGCCATGGGAAACGGGGACCCGATGAAGGTCGCCCTCGCGGCACCCGGCGAACCACGGGGAAAGGGTGGAAGCGATGCGGGTGCGCGCGTAGCACGAGACGTGACGACCGATGTCGTTGTGGAACAGAGTGGGTGATGCCGGGTCGGGCTCGCGGATCTCGCCGTAGGGAACGAGGCCGGTCTTGATCAGGGCCTGGAAGCCGTTGCAGATGCCGAGGATGAGGCCGTCGCGGTTCTGCAGCAGGTCCATCACGGCCTCGGCGACTCGGGGGCTGCGCAGCACGGCGGTGATGAACTTGGCGGAGCCGTCGGGTTCGTCCCCGGAGCTGAAGCCGCCTGGCAGGAAAAGGATCTGCGACTCGCGGATTTTCGCGGCCAGAGCGGCGAGGGACTCGTCGAGGTGGGCGGCGGTGAGGTTGCGGAAGACGAGGATTTCGCTTTCTGCCCCGGCTTCGCGGAAGGCCTTGGCGGAGTCATACTCCGAGTTGGTGCCCGGGAAGGCCGGGATCACGACCTTGGGGGCAGGGAGCGGGGAGCGGGGAGCGCGGAGTGGGGAAGGCGGAGATGCGATCGGAAGATCGGCGGGAACCGATGAGACGGGGGTTTCCTCGGGCCGGGTGGGATAGACGGGTTCGAGGGTGCCGGTCCAGGCCTTCAGGAGGTCATCGAGGGAGTGGGATTGATGGCCGAGTTCGAGGATGGGCTCGTCGGTGACGGAGCCGATCTCGACGGCACCGAGCGAGGGGTGCAGGGGTTCGCTGTGCTCGATGAGGAAGGCGGCCGGCATGGGGGGGGTGCCGATTCGGAGATCGGCGGTCCGTTGGAAGCCGAGGTGGTTGCCGAAGCAGCAGACGGCGAGGGCATGGGCGAGGCCCGGGCTGCCGACATGCTTCATGGAAAGGATGCCACCGGACTTGTTGAGGCCGTGGAGTTGGGTCGCGAGGGCGAGGATGGCAGGGTAGTCGGGAAGTCCTTCTTCGGTCGGAGGTACCTCGACGAGGCTCACGGTGGAGCCGGCTTCCTTGAATTCGGGGGAGAGCGCGAGGCTGGCCTGACCCGGCGCAAGAGCGAAGGAGACCAGCGTCGGCGGGACGTCGAGCTCGTTGAAGGAACCCGACATCGAGTCCTTGCCGCCGATGGCGGCGAGACGCAGGCCATGCTGGGCATCGAAGGCGCCGAGCAATGCAGCGAAGGGGAGTCCCCAGCGGGACGGATCGTCGCCGAGCTTGGGAAAATATTCCTGCAGGGTCAGGCGGATGTCGGACAGGCGCGCTCCGGCGGCAACACACTTGAGAGCGGACTCGGTGACGGCCCATGCCGAACCGTGGAAGGGGGAATCGGAACTACGATACGGATCGTAGGCCCAGCTCATGTAGGAGCAGGTGTCGGTGTCGCCTTCGAGCAGGGGGAGCTTCGCCACCATGGCATCGGGCGGCGTGAGCTGCCTTTCGCCGCCGAAAGGCCAGAGCACGGTGCCGGCACCCACCGAGCCGTCGAACATTTCGCCGAGGCCCTTCTGGGAGCAGTGGTTGAGCTGCGCCAAGTGATCAGTGATCGGTGAGCAGTGATCGTTGTCCTTCGGCGGTGTGGGTGAGTTGACGTGGATGGTGGCGCTCTGTTGGACGCCGTTGGTGTCGAGGAAGGCGCGGGAGAGATCGACGATCGTCTTGCCGCGCCAGGTCATGCGCAGGCGCCCGTGGTCGGCGACGGTGGCAACATGGGTGCATTCGAGATTCTCGGCGTCGGAGGCGGCGACAAAGAAGTCGAGATCCGCCGGGTCGACGCACACGGCCATGCGCTCCTGCGACTCGGAGATGGCCAACTCGGTGCCATCGAGACCGTCGTATTTCTTGGTCACCGCATCGAGTTCGATGTCGAGCGAGGGGGCGATTTCGCCGATGGCGACCGACACGCCGCCGGCGCCGAAGTCGTTGCAGATCTTGATGCGCCTGGCCAGATCGGCGTTGCGGAAGAGGCGCTGGATCTTGCGTTCGGTCGGGGCGTCGCCCTTCTGGACCTCGGCGGAATTCTCGAGCGCGGAGTCGTCGTGTTCCTTCGAGGATCCGGTGGCACCGCCGACGCCGTCACGTCCGGTGCGGCCGCCGATGAGCAGGATGAGGTCGCCGGCTGACGGGCTGCCGCGGAAGACGTTTTCCCGCGGCGCGGCGGCCACCACCGCCCCGATTTCCATGCGCTTCGCGAGGTAGCCGGGGTGATAGACCTCGGCGACCTGTCCGGTGGCGAGGCCGATCTGGTTTCCGTAGGAGGCGTAGCCTTCCGCCGCAATCTGGCAGATTTTCCGCTGCGGCAGCTTCCCCGGAAGCGTTTCCGAGAAGGGGGCGAGTGGATTGGCGGCACCGGTGACGCGCATCGCCTGATAGACGTAGGAACGCCCGGAGAGCGGGTCGCGGATGCAGCCGCCGAGACAGGTGGCGGCACCGCCGAAGGGCTCGATCTCGGTCGGGTGGTTGTGGGTCTCGTTCTTGAACTGGATCAGCCATTCCTCGGAGCGGGGGGCGGAGAGCGTGGAGCCGGGAGTGGGGGAGATCTCGACCGGAACGATGATCGAGGCGGCATTGATCTCCTCGGACTCCTCGAGGTTGTCGAGTTCGCCCGAGGCGCGCAGCTCTCGCATGCCGGCGAGGGCGATATCCATCAGGGTGACCGGCTTTTCCTCGCGGCCGAGCTTCCCGCGGACGTCGAGGTAGGTCTTCCACGCCCGCTGGATGGGTTCGGTGCCCTCGTCGAAGGTGACGTCCTCGATCCGCGTCAGGAAAGTTGTGTGGCGGCAATGATCCGACCAGTAGGTGTCGAGCATCCGGATCTCGGTGATCGACGGGTCGCGCTGCTCTTCGCCCGAGAAGTACTTCTGGCAGAACGCCACGTCCTCGGCCGACATTGCGAGGCCGAGATCCGCGCGCACCGTCGCGGGATCGCGCTCGCCGAAGCCTTCGAGAAGCTCCACGTCCGGTGGCGGAGGGGTTGGATGGTCGAGCGTGTCCGGCAGGGCCATCGACGCTTCGTGCGAATCCACGGCGTTGATCACGTAGCGCTTGATCGCGTCGAGTTCGGCCTCGGAGATAGAGCCCTCGAGCAGGATCACGCGGGCCGAGGCCACGACCGGGCGCTCCTTTCCGGTGAGGATCTGGAGGCACTGGGCGGCGGAGTCGGCCCGCTGGTCGAACTGCCCCGGCAGATACTCGACGGCGAACGCGCGAGTACCGTCGGGGATCGCCAGCTCCCGGAGTGCGACATCGGTCTGCGGCTCGGAGAGCACGTTGGCCACGGCCAGATCGAACTCGGCATCCTCGAGGCCTTCGAGGTCGTAGCGCTGGACGAGGCGGAGCCCGTTCAGATGGCGGAGTTCGAGAGACTCCTGGAGTTCGCGCAGAAGGCGGCGGGCTTCATTGGCGAACTCAGCTCTCTTTTCGACGAAAACGCGGTGCATCGGAAAGTCGGAGAGCGTAGCGGCCCCGCGTCCAAGGGCAAGGCGGGGCCTCGACTACTTTGGAGAGTAATGGGAGGCGCTGCCGGACTCGATGCAGCCGGTGAGCCACTCGATGAGCGCGGCGGCCTCGTCGCTTTCGCGGCGCAGGGAGTCCAGCGCCGACCAGTCGATGTGGTCGCGGTAGCGCGGGGCGGCGATCCGGTCGAAGTTGAGCCGTTCCATCAGCGCCTCGGTCTCCTTGGGGTGGGCGTTGAGGATGTTGGCGGCCCGCGGGAGATCGTCGAGGACCTCGATGGTGATGCCGAAGGAGCTGACGCCGACGCCGAAGGCGGCGTTGAGCGCCCGCAACCCGTCGGCCAGGGCCTCGTCCTCGATCGGGGTGGCGTAGATCAGGTCGCCTCCCTGGGTCCACATGGCCGACGACAGGGCATGGAAAAAGTCCTCACGGAAGCCGTGGAGCGAGGCCTGGATGCGGAGCCGGGTGGAGCAGATGCGGAAGGGGGGCAGGCCCAGCCGCTGCTTGAGGGCCAGCATGCGGGCGTCGAGCGCCATTTCGGCATCGGATTCCTCGTCGCCGGTCTGCCAGTCGACCACGACCATCTCGGGGAACTTCCACAGGTTGCCGAGCGGGGAGCCGGAGGTGAAGGCATTGCGAAATTCGAAGGGGAAGTGCCCGTTGACCTCATTGTAGCGGCGCACGATGGCGCGGAATTTTTTGACCCGCTCCAGGGCGTGGTCGACGGCCTCGCGGTTGTCGCTGAGGTCTTCGAGCCTGCCCTGGCTGAGTGCGACGAGTTCCTGGGCTCCGGAGAGTGCCGGCACGGGGGCGGTGCGGCGGTAGTAGCCCTGACCCTTCTCGACCTTGGCGATCGGCGAGGCCGGGTCGCAGGACATGATCGAAAAGTGGTAGCGCAGCGAGGCATCCGAGTAGTTGCCCGTGAGTTGCAGTCGGACCAGGCGGATCAGCTCGGTTCCTTTGATCGCCTCCGACGGATTGTTGGGCAGGAGCGAAGGTAGCAGGTCCGAGAGCTGGGTGCGGAGACTCATGGGGGTCGTGGGGAATCAGACGAAAGCGTCGTGGAGAATCCAACGGAGCCGCTCGTTTCCCGGCAAGCTCCAATACAAAAAATGAGGCAATTTGCCGCCGGATTCCCTCCGATTTTTTGAACAGCGGGGCGGGCTTGCGCGTCGGAGGGGAACAAGCGATGGTCATGCAGATGATGAAATCATGGATTTTGAGGATGGCGGCGGTGGGTCTGATGACCGCCCCCGCCTGGGGTCAGGACGCCGGGCAGTTGATGGAGCGGGCGCGGATTGCGGCGACGCTGCAGCAAAGCGATCTGCATGGGGAAATCAGCAAGGGACGCACCAAGTTGCCGATTTCGCTGTTCCTGCGGGGTGAGAACATCCAGTTCACCACCGGTGAGGGCCGGAAGCGCTTCCACATGCGACTCGGCGACGATCAGTTCGATCTGTTCGAGATCGTCGACGGCAAGCAGCGGGCTTTTCCCGCCGGTCAACTCGAGGAATCGATCGCCGGAACGGACCTGACCTACGAGGATCTTGCCTTCCGTTTCCTCTACTGGCCAAATCCCAAGCTGGAGGGCGACGAGCGGGTGAGCCGCAACGATTGCTGGAAGATCCGCGTCAACAATCCCGGCAACAAGGGTGCCTACGCGGCCATCTACGTGTGGATCCACAAGGACTCGGGTGCCTTCATGAAGATCGAGGGATTCGACCGCAGCGGCAAGCGGCTCAAGCGTTTCGAGGTGAGGGAGGTCCAGAAGGTCGGTGATGGCTACACACTCAAGGAGATGGATGTCTCGACGATGAACGGCGACCGGACGGCGAGTCGCAGCAAGCTCAGCTTCGATCGACCCAGGCGCGTGGTGCCGGGCGAGCGCTGACCGGTGGGGAGTGCGGCTTTGCAAGCCGCTTGAACTCGCGCTCGGCAGATGAAGCGGCTTGCAAAGCCGCGCTCCTGATTCAGCGCAGCAGCTTGAGCGCCACGATCCCGCCGACGAGGAGGATGCCGAAGGCGACGAAGCACCATTCCAGGTTCTTCTCGATGAAGGGGCGGAAGCGCTGCCCGAAGTAGCGGACGACGGCGGCGACCACGATGAAGCGAAAGCCGCGGCCGATCACCGAGGCGCCGATCAGCACCGGCAGGCTGTAGTTCATCATGCCCGAGAAGACGGTGAAGACCTTGTAGGGGATGGGCGTGATGGCGGCGAGGAGGATGCCCCAGAAACCGTATTCGTCGTACCACATCTCGATCTGCTCGCGGGTTTCGCCACCGCTGTCGAAGAGGTTCAGCAGCGGAATCGCCACCGGTTCGCGCAGGCCCCAGCCGATGTACCAACCGGCGATGCCGCCGAGGACCGAGCCGGCGGTGCAGATGGCCGCATACTTGAACCACTTCTCGCGCGCGCCGAAGCACAGGGCGAGCAGCAGGACGTCGGGGGGGATGGGAAAGAAGGACGACTCGGCGAAGGCGATGAGGAACAGGGCCCAGGCACCGCTGGGCTTGTCCGCCCACGAGACGGTCCAGTTGTAGAGGCGGCGGATGATGCCGTCTTTCTTTTCCAGGTCGGCTTTCGGGAGGGCGTCCATGAGGGCGCGGGAGATCTAGGGGGGATTGTGCGGATTGCCGAGGGAAAAGCGTGGAGACGAGCGCCCTCGCTCGTCCGGTGGCTGGACGGGGAGTCCCGCCTTCTATTCCACCTCGGGACGGGGATCGCGCTGCAGCAACTCGCGCATCGCCTCGGCCGCCGGCTTGTCCTCGTAGAGCACGGCGTAGACGCTGTCGAGGATGGGCGTGCGCACCCCCGCCTTGCGGGCGGCCTCGTGGATCGACAGGGTGTTGGGCACGCCCTCGGCCACCATGCCCAGTGAGTCGACGGCTTCCTTGAGCGTCTTGCCGGAACCGATCGCGTGGCCGACGCGGTGGTTGCGCGAGTGCTCCGAGAAACAGGTCACGATCAGGTCGCCGACGCCCGAAAGCCCGGCGAAGGTCTCCTTTTCGCCGCCGAGCGCGGTGCCGATGCGGACCATCTCGGCCAACGCGCGGGTGACCAGCGCGGCCACCGCATTGTCGCCAGCGCCGATGCCGTGGGCCATGCCGGCAGCCAGCGCGTAGACGTTCTTGACCGCGCCGCCGAGCTCGATGCCGGCGACGTCGTGGGTGGTGTAGGTGCGGAAATGAGGCAGCGTGAAGAGATCCTGCAGCGATTTGGCCAGCGCTTCGTCCTCGGAAGCGACGACCGCGCAGGTAATGAGCTCCTTGGCGATTTCCTCGGCGTGGTTCGGCCCGGTCAGGATGCCGATCGGATTTTCGGCAAACACGTCGCGCAGGATTTCGCTCATCCGTTCGCCGGTGTTGCGTTCGATGCCCTTGGCGCAGGAAAGCAGCGGGGTGGTGGCGGGCAGGCCGAGTCCGGCGAGTTCCTCGGCGACCGGTCGGATGGCGCTGGTGGGCACCGCGAAGATGACGAGTGGTTGGTCGAGCGCCTCGCGCGGGTCACCGGTGGCGCGGATGTTGTGTGGCAGCTCGATGTCGGTCAGGTATTTCGGGTTCCGGTGGTCGCGGTTGATGCCCTCGACGACGTCGGCCTCCACCGACACCAGCAGGACCGGATCGAGCTTGGGCGCGAGCAGTTTGGCGAGGGAGGTGCCGAGCGACCCGGCTCCGAGAATGGCGGCTTTTTGGAAAGTCATGTTGGGGAAAAGGGCTGACAACGAGGGCACGGACCTTACTTCTTCCTGCGTTCGAAGCGGTGTTCGGTCCCTTCGCGGAGTCGTTGGATGTTAGTGCGGTGCTTCCAGATGGCGAGAACGGAGATGAGAAGCGTGAATGCGAAAAGCGGCTTGTTCCAGGTGCCGTCCTGGAGTTTTCCGTGGTGCCAGGAACCGTAGAGCATGAGCGGTGTGATCGCCGCGGCGGCGACGATCGAGGCGAGCGAAACGTAGCGGGTGAGGAAGAAGGTCACGAGCCACACCACCACCAGAAGGATGACCGCGAAGGGCATCAGGGCGATCAGGACGCCGGCGGAGGTGGCGATGCCCTTGCCGCCCTTGAAGCCGACCCAAGGGGAATAGTTGTGGCCGAGGATGGCGAGCAGGCCGGTGAGCACCTGCAGCGTCTGCGCCTTCCACTGGCTCGCGGCGGGGAAGACGTGGGCGTGGGTTTCAAGCGAAGCAATCGCCATCGGGTTGCCGTTGAGTTGGCCGGAGGCATCGACGAAGCGGATGAGGCTGATGCCGAGCAGGGTGGGGATCAGTCCCTTGAGCAGATCGAGGATCAGGCAGGTGATGCCGTACTGCTTGCCGACGACCCGCAGCACGTTGGTCGCCCCGATGTTGCCGGAGCCGTGGGCACGGATGTCGATGCCCTTCATGCGGGCGATGATCAGGCCGAAGGGAATCGATCCGAGCAGGAAGGCGAAGAGGGGGCAGAGCCAGAGCGTCATGGTCGATCGCGGTTAGAGGTGGCCTTGTTCGATCAACTCGCGGATGCGGTCGACGACGTTGGTGGTGCTCCATCCTTCGAGGAAGGGCATGAACTCGACCTTGTCGACCAGCTCGCTGCCGGGCAGTTGCTTGCCTTCCCAGTCCGCCCCCTTGACGAGAATGTTCGGCCGCAGTGCGGCGATGAGCTCGGTGGGCGTGTCCTGGTCGAAAACGACGACCAGGTCGATGCATTCGAGGGCACACAGCAGGCGGGCCCGGGCCGGTTCGTCGCAGATGGGACGGGACTCGCCCTTGAGTCGCTGCACGGAGGCATCCGAGTTGAGGCCGAGCACGAGCTTGTCGCCGAGCTTGCGGGAGGCTTCGAGGTAGTCGACGTGGCCGGCGTGCAGGACGTCGAAGCAGCCGTTGGTGAAGACGACGGTCATGCCGTCATCCTTCCACGCCTTGAGCATGGAGGCGGCTTCATCCCAAGGTTTGAGTTTTCCCGTGGTGGACATGATGGGTGGGGGCGGAGTCTATCCGGTGCGGGCCCGGCTGTCGATGTAGCCGAGGACCTCGTCAAACGATTCGACGACCGCGTGGCACAGGCCTTCGGTGCCGGATTCGCGGATGTTGCCGTGGGCGAGTCCGAAGGTCCGGATGCCGCTGAGGCGCACGGCGCACACCCCGGCTCCGCTGTCCTCGATGCCGATCACCGAACTCCGTTCGACGAAATCGATGCCGAGCCCGACGCGCAGGCTCTCGGCGTAGAGCCACGGATGCGGCTTCGGTGAAAGCTCACCCATCGTTCCGGCCTTGCCCCGGCCCACCGCGGTGCCGGCGGTGATGATCGAGTCGTAGAACTCTTCCGGATCGCCAAGTCCGAGGGTGGAGAAAGCATCGAGGATCTCCGGGTAGGCCTTCGCATACAGGCCCGAAGTCACCAGCGCGATGCGGATACCGCGCGCCTTCAGCTCGAGGAGGAACTCCTTGATCCCCGGTGCCGGTTGGAACGCGCCGGGACGCCCGCGGCCGGCGAGGATGGCCTCCATTTCCTGCTCGGTGGTTTCGAAGTAGATGCGCCGGGCATCGGCAAGTGACTTCTCCGGGCAATATTTGGCGATGCAGTGGCCGAGGTGCTCGGAAACGGAATGACCCGAGACGAAGGGGATGTCCGCCTCCTCCAGCTCAAAGGCATCGTCGCCGATGAGTCGGGCGATGGTGGTCTGGATGATCCAGATCCAGAACTCCTCGCTATGGACCGTGGTGCCATCGAGATCCATCAGGATCGCCTTCACCGGTGAGGGTTCGCCGAGCGGGGGCACCGGATAGTAGGCCGGATAGCCCATGGAGGAGGTGATGTGCGCGAGGGTGGAGTCAGCCAGGCCGACGAATTCCACCTTTCCATCGCCGGTGGCCGCCACCGCTTGCACCCCGTTCTGCCCGCTACGGAAGCGGCCGTCCGAGGTTTGTGCGAGGGCTCTCAGGGCGAGGTCTTCCGCCGTCGGCCCCAGATCGGGGAAAAGCCAGGAGCTTGAACGGGTCGGGGCGGTCACGGGGGGCACCATCTTTTCCGGCCTCTGGCCGCGCAAGAACAAAGCCGGAAGCCGGGCAGCGGCTCAGGGCAGGTATTTCTCCAGGGCCTCGAGGCCTTCCCGGAGGTCGATGTGATCGTAGTAGGCCCGCGGTTCGGGGTCGGCGATGGGCAGATTGCCGTCCGGGAAGCGGACGCGGTCGTAGATGCCGACCGTCCACGGGAAGCGCATCTTGCCGCCCAATGCGGTCGCGCCAAACAGTCCGATGGTCGGCGTTCCCTCGGACTTGGAAATATGGAGGGCGGCCGAGTCGGTCGAAACCGTCAGGGTCGCCTCGCGGATGACCTTCTTCAGCTCCGGAAACCCCGTCTCGCCGGCGAGGTTCTCCGCGTCGCCCGGCAAGGCATCGACGATGGTCTGGATGTAGGGCCGCTCTTCGGCGGAGCCGACGAGCTTGATCGGCAGGCCGAAGCGCTCGTTGAGGATCGCGGCGAACTCGCACCATTTCGAAACCGGCAGTCGCTTGGAAGTCCAGCGGGGACTCGATCCGGCGTTGAAGATGATGTGGGTGAGCTGCTTCGGCTTGCAGTCGAGCTGCGCCACGGCCCGGTCGATGATGTCGGCCACGTAGGGCGGGGGCGAGCTGCGCTGGACGAAGTGGGTGACGGCATCGTGAACCCGGCTTCCCGAGGTCCTTCCGATGAGCCGGCAGCGCTTGTTGCCCTGGAAGTCGACGATGTCGCTGAACTTGCGGCGCCTGACCTCCAGGATCGTGTCGACGTGCGACTTGAACGAGGTCTTGTCGAGAACGATGAAATCGCTGAACTCATCCTGCAGGTAGGCCTTTCCAAGCGGCGAGGTGATGATGCAGGGCGTCGGATCCATGGCCCGCAGGTAGGGCACGGTCGAGGCGATGTCGCCGAGGGCGCTGAATTTCAGGGCGGCAAGCACGGGCTCAAACCTTCTGTTCGGCACTGCGGAGCAGGATGTCGCCGATTTCGACGTGGTCCGGCGTTTCGAGCAACTGAATCACGCAGCGGGCGACATCCTCGGGCTCCAGCATCGTCATGGCCTCGCGCGTCTTCTGCAGGGCCTCCTCACGCCCGCGGAAGTAGTGGTCGAGCAGTGGTGTGTCCACAAAGCCCGGCGACACGCATCCCACCTGCACCGGCAAGCCGGAGGCCTTGATTTCAAGGCGCATGGCGTCGCTGATCGCCCGGACCGCGAATTTCGTCGGCGCGTAGAAGCCTCCGGTGGGAGGCACCCGGTGCCCGCTCATCGAGGAGATGTTGACGATGCGCCCGCCTTTTTTCGGGAAATGGCGGAGGGCGAGTTGCGAGCAGAGGGACAAGGCGAAGACATTCACGCGCCACATCTCCTCCCAGTCGGCCGGGTTGCCATCGATGATCCGCGACAGGTAGGCGATGCCGGCGTTGTTCACCAGCGCGTCGATGCGGTCGATCTGACGGAAGATCTGCTGGATGTCGTCGCGGCTCGTGAGGTCGGCCTTGATCGGGATGATGCCTTGGCTGAGCGAATCGGGCCGGCGCGAGACGCCGATGACCCGGGCACCGCGGTCGAGCAGGCCGCGGGCGGTGGCTTGACCGATGCCACTGGAAGCTCCGGTGAGGAGGATGGTCTTGTTGGCGAGCGGGCTCACGCGGGGACGCTTTCAGTCCCCGGGCCATCTTGCAACCCTTTGAAAAGCCCCGGCAGGTCGGGAAGGTCGGCCTGGGTGCGGGCCCGCTGACCGCGGATGATCTTGCCGTCGCGCAGAAGGAACGCACCGGGCAGTTGCAGTCCGTCGCCCGCCAGGTGGCCCACGCCGCATCCCTTGACGAGTGCGGCGATCAGGGGAATCCAGACGCGGGGACCAAACAATTCGAGAAAGCCCCCCTTGCCGAGGCCGAAGGACCGGTAGAGTTCGCACATCGGGTCGGCGATCCGGGCGATCTCCCGCCGCTCGTCAATGTACTCGCTTTCATCTCCCGGTGCCAGCATGTGCACGAGCACCAAGCGTGCGTCGTGGCGGTCGGCTTCCCGCTTCAGGTCCTCGAGTTCCCGCAGGATCTTGCGCGTGAAGGTGCAGCCGAAGTGGCGGAGGAAGACGAGGACCAGGGTCCGCTGTGAGGCCGCTTCGCCCAAAGTTTCGCCCGAAGAGAGTTTGTAGCGTTCGCCTGCCTCCTCCAGCGTGAGGGGCGGGGCCCCGGACGGAGGCCGCCCGGCGTGGGCCTGGGCGCTGGCCCACAGGATCGCCGCGAAGGGGAACCACCAGATCAGGTCGTCGAGAAGCACCAGGCCGATGATCTCGCGGGGCAGGGGACCCTCGAAGAGACCGACTGCGAGGGTGATGATGACCAGGTTGAACTTGATGAAGCCGATCAGGACCAGTGGCCAGTGACGGATCGGTTTCCGGGCGGCGATGAGGAATCCGACCCCGAAGGCCCCGGAGAGGAATCCCAGACCGCGCCAGAGCATCGGGTGATTCGGGCGATCGCAGCCGATCCAGTCGAAGTAGATGTTCGGCCAGCAGACGACCCAGACGGCGAAAAGGACGTGATAGATCCCGGCAGCGACGAGAATCCGTGGCATCCATCTCGGGACGCCGCATTGGCTGCCGGTGCAATCGATGACCATGGCGGAGGGTAGTCCGCTCCGTGATTCCCGCAAGTGGACTTCGCGCAGGGCGGATCTTGACCGCCGCGGTGGGAATTTCCATCGTCCGCCCGATGCGAATTCTGACGGGTCTCCAGCCGAGCGGCAAACTCCACATCGGCAACTACTTCGGCGCGATGGAGCCGGCGGTGCGCCTGCAGGAGCAGGGCGAGGCCTTCTACTTCATCGCCAACTACCATGCGATGACGACGGTCCGGGACGCCGACGCCCTGCGCGACCACACCCGCGAACTGGCCATCGATTTCCTCGCCTGCGGCCTCGACCCGGAGCGTTCGGTGTTTTTCCGGCAATCGGATGTGCCGGAGGTCAACGAGCTGGCCTGGATCCTTTCCAGCGTCTGCCCGGTGAGCATGCTGGAAAAGGCACACTCGTACAAGGACAAGACCGCCAAGGGGATCGCGCCGACCCACGGACTCTTCGCCTACCCGGTGCTGATGGCGGCGGACATCCTGCTCTACGATTCGAATCTTGTTCCGGTCGGCCGCGACCAGAAGCAGCACCTCGAGATGACCCGTGATCTCGCCGGGAAGATCAACGATGCCTATGGCGAGGACACGCTGGTGGTGCCGGAGCCGATGATTTCCGAGAGCATGGCCGTGGTGCCCGGGCTCGATGGCCAGAAGATGAGCAAGAGCTACCACAACACGCTCCCGCTGTTCGGTGACGAGAAACCGTCGAAGAAGCTCATCATGCGGATCAAGACCGACTCGACCCCGGTCGAGGACCCGAAGCCGGTCGACGGCTCGCTCATCCTGCCCTTGTTCCGGCTCTTCGCCAGCGAGGAGGACTACGCGAAAATGGTGGCCGATCACCAGAGCGGGGGTGTCGGCTACGGTGACTTCAAGAAACGCCTGGCAGAGGCCTACTGGGAGTATTTCGCCCCGATGCGTCAGCGCCGGGAGGAACTGCTGGCGGATCCTGGCTACGTCGACGAAGTGCTCGCCAAGGGTGCCGGGCGGGCCCGCGAGGAGGCAGCCAAGGTGATCGACCGGGTGCGCAAAGCGGTGGGGCTGGCTTGAGTGGAGTGGCGCTCTGCGAGCGCCATGCCGGGGCGTGGCGACGTCCTCGTCGCTCGGAACGGGCCGCCTTGAACTCGTGGAACCGCGACAACTGCGGCTCGGTCCCACTGCCTCCAGTCTCTCCATTCATTTTGGCAGCCGGAATGGGGGATGCCGACCGCGAACTGTCGGCCCCGGGCCGACCTGCCCTGCCATCGCTCCTGGAAGGAGCCACTGCGGAAGATTTCCTTTGCCAAAGCCGGGTGGGCTGGTCAATCTGCGTGTGTCCGACCGAGGCGGCGGCTGTGTTTGAACAGCTTGCTACGGTTCGGGTTTCCGCCACCCGCCGCATTGCGGCAGTTCCGTGCGGGGTCACCCTTTCCGGCGTTTCTCCATCGTTCTTCCTCCTTCGCGGGATGGGTTCATTCATTCCGCGATCGGGTTTCCCTTCCTTCCTCATGGCAGGTCACAACAAGTGGTCCAAGGTTAAGCACATCAAGGCCCGTGTCGACGTCGTCCGCGGCAAGGTCTTCAGCAAGTGTGCCCACGAAATCGCCATCGCCGCGCGCGATGGCGGGGGCGACCCGACGATGAATCCCCGGCTCCGCGCCGCGATCGACAACGCCAAGGCGGTGTCGATGCCGAAGGACAAGATCGAGCGGGCGGTGAAGAAGGGCACCGGAGAACTCGGTGGCGAGGCCATCCAGGAGGCCACCTACGAGGGCTACGGGCCGGAGGGGATCGCCTTTCTGATCGAGGCGGCCACCGACAATCTCAACCGCACCGCCGCCGACATGAGGTCGATCTTCACCAAGGGCGGCGGCAGCGTCGCCGAGCCGGGCAGCGTCGCCTATCAGTTCGACCGCAAGGGTGAGATCCGCATTGCCGCCGAGGGTGTCGAGGAGGATCCGATCATGGAGGCGGCCATCACCGCCGGGGCCGACGACGTGCAAATGGAGGAGGATGAGCATGTGATCCTCACCGATCCTACCCAACTCGCGGCTGTGGCCGATTCATTGCGCGAGCAAGGCTTCGAGCCGAAGACCCAGAAGCTGGTCTCCCTGCCGCAGAATCCGATCGAGGTCGATGAACTCGGTCGGGCCAGGCAGGTCATGAACCTTTACGACAAACTCGATGACCACGCCGACGTGATCCACGTCTTCACCAACTTCGACGTCACCGACGAAGTCCTCGCGCAACTCGAGGACTGACCGCACCCGATTTCATTTCCATGAGCGACGACACCAAGCGCGAATCCGCAGCCAAAGCCGGGGCAACCCGCCCGGCGAAGAAAGCGGCCAAGAAGGCAGCCAGCAAGACCGCGAAGAAGGCGGCCACCAAGGCCGCGAAAAAGACGGCGAAGAAAGTCGCCGCGCGGAAGACCGCCAAGGTGAAGGACACCCCCGCGGAAGCTCCATCCCCCGCGGAGCCGAAGAAGGCCGGGCCATCCACCGAAACGCGGATGGAGCCGCCCCAGGCGGAGCTGAATTTCTCAAGCGTTCCAGACCCGGGAAGTTCGAGGCAGGAACCCGGCCCGGAGCCGAAGGCCGAACCCAAGCCGGATGCGGGCGGCGAAACCGCGGCCGGAGGTGCGGAAGGCGAGAAGGAGGTTCGATTCGGGCGCGTGCCCGGCGGTGGTCCCGTGAAGCGTTCGGACCGGAAGGATCGCGAGGATCGGGGAAGCGGTGAAGACCGCAACGACCGCAACGACCGCGAGGATCGAGGCGACCGGAACGACCGAGGCGACCGCGAGGACCGCGAGGACCGCAATGAGCGGGGCGACCGCCAGGATCGCCACGGCTCGGGCAACGAGTCCCGCGAGGATGGCAACGAAGGGGGTGGCAAGCGCCGCCGCCGCCGCCGCCGTCGGCGCAACCGTCGTGGTGGTGATGACGGCGAGGGTGGAGGAGAAGGCGGATCCGACGAGGTGGAGTTGCGTCCTGCGGTGCTCGAAGGGCCGAAGGTCGAGGTCGACGGGCTGCTGGAGTTGGCCCCCAAGGGGTTTGGGTTCCTGCGTCAGCCGTCGAAGAAGTTCGAGCAGGCTCGCGACGACGTTTTTGTCTCACCGGATCTGGTTCGGCGCTACGGCTTGCGGGTCGGCTTCTGGCTCAAGGGGCTGAGCCAGCAGGGCCCGCGCGGCCCGCAGTTGGTGGAACTGACCAGCGTCAACGACCTCGATCCCGACGAATCGCGCAAGCTGCCCGCCTTTGAGGAGCTGAAGGCGATCAACCCGAACAAGCGGATCTCGTTCGAAACGGTGCCCGAGCGCTACACCACCCGGGTGATCGACCTGATCTCACCGGTCGGTCGCGGTCAGCGCGGTTTGATCGTGTCGCCTCCCCGTTCAGGCAAGACCACCCTGCTGCTGCATGTCGCCGAGGCGGTGCAGGAGTTGCACGACGAAACGCTGCACCCAATGGTGCTGCTGGTCGACGAACGGCCGGAGGAGGTCACCGAGTTCCGGCGGGCGTTGCCGAATGTGGAAATCTACGCCAGCTCGAATGACGAGCACCCGCGCAACCACACCCGCATTGCCGAGATCGCGATCGAGCGGGCCAAGCGGCTGGTCGAGGGCGGGAAGCATGTTTTTCTCGTGATGGACTCGATCACGCGGCTGGCGAGGGCCTACAACAACGCCGCGGGCGGCAAGCGCGGCAAGGGCCGCGGCATCGGCTCCGGGGGCGTCATGGTCGGGGCGCTCGAAACCCCGCGCCGTCTTTTCGCCGCCGCCCGGAACACCCGCGAGGGAGGCTCGTTGACCATCCTCGCCACCGCCCTGGTCCAGACCAACAGCCGGGCGGACGATGCCATTTTCCAGGAGTTCAAGGGCACCGGCAACATGGAGCTGGTCCTCGACCGGAAGGTCGCGGAGAACTACATCTACCCGGCCGTGGACATCTTCAAGTCGGGCACCCGGCGGGAGGAACTCCTGCTGCCCGAGCACACCCTGCACAAGATCCACATGATCCGCCGGGGCCTGTCCGGACACCGCCCCGTGGAGGCCATGGAGCGACTTTTGTTCTTCCTGAAGAAATTCCCCAACAATCCTCAAATGTTGTTGGAAATCAAGGGATAGAGGCTGTTTTGATCCGTTGATTCTGGTGCTTTTTCACGGCCCGACTGCGTAAAAAATCGTAGTCTCTTGCAATTTTTCTGAAACAATCCGGGGTCGGTGGCGTTTCTCCCCATGTAAGCTTTGCGAGAAGCGACATACTTTTGCCGAGGGGCTCACGCCTCAAGGTAGGGAGGCCCGGTTTGATTTCGCGTTGGTTTTTGGGTTTTTTCCAGCGCGGTGTCGGCCGGGCCTCTTGTTTTTCCGGATGCGGCAAGTGAGCGCGCGTGCGCCCGTCTTTACAAAGAGCGGAGGCTCTGGCATGGCTCCGCCGCGATGTCCGAACTGGCGAAAGCGTATGAGCCTCAGTCTGTGGAAGCGAAGTGGTATGCCGCTTGGCTGGAAGGGAAGTGTTTCGAGGCCGATCCGTCCTCGGACAAGCCGGCTTACTCGATCGTCATCCCGCCGCCGAACGTCACCGGCATCCTGCACCTCGGCCACGTGCTGAACAACTCGCTGCAGGACATCCTCGCCCGCCGCGCGCGCCAGGAGGGCCGGGAGGTGCTTTGGCTGCCCGGCACCGACCACGCCGGCATCGCGACCCAGACCAAGGTCGAGCGCCAGTTGCGCGAGGAGGAGGGCAAGAGCCGCCGCGACCTGGGACGCGAGGCGTTCCTGGAAAAGGTTTGGGACTTCAAGGAGCACCACGGGGGGATCATCATCAAGCAACTCAAGCGCCTCGGTTGCTCCTGCGACTGGTCGCGCGAGCGCTTCACCATGGATGAAGGCTACACCGAATGGGTGAGCCACGTCTTCGTCGAACTCTTCAAGCAGGGCCTGATCTACCGCGGCAAGCGGATGGTGAACTGGTGCCCGGTCTCGCTCACCGCCCTCTCCGACGAGGAGGTGATCATGAAGCCGCAGCGCTCGAAGCTCTACACGATGCGCTACGAGTTGGTGGATGAACCGGGCGAGTACCTGCACATTTCCACGACCCGTCCCGAGACCCTGATGGGCGACGTGGCGGTGGCGGTGAATCCGAAGGATCCGCGCTACGCGAAACACATCGGCCGCAAGGTCCGCAGACCGTTTCCCGAAGCGGAGATTCCGGTCGTCGCCGACGAACATGTCGACATCGAATTCGGCACCGGCGCGCTGAAGATCACCCCGGCGCACGACAAGGCGGACTTCGAGATCGGGATCAAGAACGACCTCGACATCATCGACGTGCTCCACCCGGACGGCACCGTGAACTGCCCCGACTGCCCGGACCTCGACGGTCTCGACCGCTTCAAGGCGCGCAAGGTGGCGGCGAAGAAGCTCGAGGAAATGGGTCTGCTGCTCGAGGTCGAGGAATACGAGAACAACGTCGGCTTCTCGGAGCGGGCCGACGTGCCGGTCGAGCCGCGGATCTCGATGCAGTGGTTCCTGAAATATCCCTGCGTCGAGGAGGCCGCGAAGGCGGTCGCCGACGGTGACATCACTTTCCGCCCGGCTCGCTGGGCGAAGACCTACGCCCACTGGCTGGAGAACATCCAGGACTGGTGCATCAGCCGCCAACTGTGGTGGGGCCACCAGATCCCGGTGTGGTACCGCAAGGACAAGCTCGACGCGCTGAAGGGCGCCGAGTCGCTCGACATGTCGGACTTTGAAAAGGGCGACATCCACGTCGGTGTCGAGCCTCCGGCCGACGAGAACGCGTGGGTCCGCGACGAGGACGTGATGGACACCTGGTTCAGCTCCTGGCTCTGGCCCTTCGCGACGATGTCGGATGTTGGCGAGCGCAGCGAGACTCTGGAGAAGTTCTACCCGACCACCGACCTGGTGACCGGTCCGGACATCCTGTTCTTCTGGGTCGCACGGATGATCATGGCGGGCTACCGCTTCGAGGAGCGGCTGCCCTTCAAGAACGTGTATTTCACCGCGCTCATCCGCGACCTCAAGGGGCGCAAGATGAGCAAGTCGCTGGGCAACTCGCCGGACCCGATCGACCTGATGGACAAGTATGGTGCCGACGGACTGCGCTTCGGTCTGATGCGGATCGCGCCGGTGGGCACGGACATCCGCTTCGACGAAACTCAGATCGAGGAAGGGCGGAATTTCGCCAATAAACTCTACAACGCCTGCCGGTTCCGGCAGATGGCAAGCGGCGAAGTTCCAAGTTCCAAGTTCCAAGTTCCAAAGCAAGAGGCCTTGCGGCCCTACCATTTGGATATCATGGCGAAGCTGGATCGCCTGGCGGTGGATCTGGAGGGGTTGTACGCGGACTATCGATTCGGCGAGATCTCGCAGCGGCTCTACGAATTCCTGTGGAGCGAGTTCTGCGACAAGTTCCTCGAGGCGGTGAAGGGAGACCTGCGTGACGATGCGTCCGCGGACGCCCGCGAGGTCACGCTGGCGGTGTTCGACGCGACCATGTCGCGCTTCCTCCAGTTGTTGCACCCCTACATGCCGCACGTGACCGAGGAGCTTTCCGAACGGATGGGCTATGTTCCCGAGGGAGAGTTCCTCATGAGCCGGACGCTGGCGAGCGAGCCGTTGCTTGCAGGGCGGGAGTCGCACGAGGCAGCCAAGCGGGCGTCGGCGATCTATGCTTCGGCGGGGAAGCTCCGGAACCTCAAGGCCGAATACAACGTGGCGTCGCGTCGCGACGTGCGCCTTGTCGTGAAGGGCGCGCCGGACTGGCTTTCGTCGGAGAAGGACGTGCTCGCCCTGCTCGCCGGGGCGGGGGAGATCGAGTTGGAGGACGCATACGAGGCGCCCAAGGGAACCCCGGCGGCGCTGACGGATGTGGGCGAGGTGGCGATGCCGCTCGATGGCCTGATCGATGTCGAGGCCGAGCGTGAGCGCCTCGGCAGGGAGATCGAGAAGATCCGGGGAGAGGTGAAGAAGTCGGAAGGCAAGCTGGGCAACGCGAGTTTCGTCGAGCGGGCACCGGCTGCGGTGGTCGATCAGGAAAAGGCCCGGCTGGAGGAGTGGCGCGAGAAGCTCGGTCAGCTCGAGGAGATGATCGAGGCGCTCGGATGATGGGCTTGTGCCCCGACGCGGTTTCGCTAGCGTCGGGGCTTACCTCCCGCCTCCTTCATGGCGAAACTCTCGATCAGCCCCAACCTCGCCGCAGAGGAACTGGATCTTCTCGAAGCCGCAGGCTTCGAGAGCGACCAGGATCTTCTCTCGGCGGATCCCGAGGTGGTGCACCGGGAACTGGTGCAGGCCAACGAGATGCTGGAACTGGCGACTGATTCGCCACCCTTGGAAAGGGTCCGGGAATGGATCGCCTCCACCCGGGACGGGGGTGCTTCGGCGACGAAGAAGGCCGCGACCAGGAAGGCCGCAAAGAAGACGGCCCGCAAGGCAGCGAAGAAGACCAGCCGCAAGACTGCAAAGAAGACGACCCGCAAGTCGACCAAGAAGACCGCCCGCAAGTCGGCGAAGAATGCCGCAAAGAAGACGGCCGCGAAGACCTCACCCGCTTTGGAGGACGAGCCGGTGAAGGAGGCGACGGCTGAGCGCCTGGATACGCCGGTGAATTTCGAGGCCGACCCCGATGTCCAGGAAATGCTCGACCGCGCCCCGGTCGCGCTGCCGATTTCCAACCGGATGCTCGCCGATGCCGGAATCCGTCCGGCCGAGATCCTCGCCGCGCCGCTCCTCAACCGGGCCGAAAGTGATCTCGAGGTGAATGTCTCGGTCGGAGAGAAGAAACGCGAACTGGCCGGCATGCCGAAACGGCGTGCGTCGGGAGTGGTGCAGGTGGCCGACTTCCGGTCGACCGAAAAGGTCGGCTTCGATGCCTCCCGGGTGCGTCACATCGATGAAACCCACGACGATCCCTCTCCTCCGGCGCGACCGGAGATCGATGAGCGAACGCGCCTGATCCGGACCGCCAAGGAGACGACGAACCGGGGCAGGGATCCGAAGTCGAAAAGATACGTTCGCGGGGTGCTGCACGACCGCGGATTGAAGGTGTTGATCGGTTGCATCACGGTGCTGCTGCTCCAGGTCTCGATTCCCCTGGCTGTCGTTGCGGCGCCCCTGCTCATCCTGTCCGATGTCTCCAAGGAAGGGTTCGAGTGGGTGCCCCAATGGCTGATCGCCTTTCCGATTGCGGTGCCGGTCTTCGGAATCCTCTACTTCGCGATTTCCTTCCGGGTGCGGTGCCGCGTCTGCTCGCAACGCCTGCTTGCGCCCCGCCAGTGCCTCAAAAACCGCAAGGCCCACCACATTCCCCTGCTCGGCTACATCTTCGCCCTGGCGCTCCACGCGGTCTTCTTCCGCTGGTTCAACTGCACCTACTGCGGCACCGCCGTCCGTATCAAGGAGTAGTCCGCGGGGCGGACGAATGACGAAACACCCAAGGGCCGAAAAGAACGCCCAAATCCGAAGTTTCCGGTCGAGGTCTTGTCCGCGCGGTCAGGCGGTCTCCACGACCTTCGTGCTTGGGTGTTTGGGTATTTCTGTCATTCCCCATCACTCCCTCGCCTTGCTGTCGATCACGATCGTCACCGGGCCGTCGTTGACCAGTGCCACCTTCATGTCGGCACCGAAGCGACCGCGGGCCACCGGTCGGGAGAGTTCGGTTTCCAGGCGTTCGCAGAACCGCTCGTAAAGCGGCTCGGAGTGATCGGGCGCGGCGGCCCGGATGAATGACGGGCGGTTGCCCTTGCGGGTCGAGGCGTGGAGCGTGAACTGGCTGACGACGATCACGCCCGCCCCGGGCAGGTCGGACAGGGCGAGGTTCATCTTCCCATCGGCATCGCCGAAAATCCGCATGCGTCCGATCTTCCCGACCAGCCACTCGAGGTCTTCCTCGCCATCGCTTCCCTCGACGCCCAGCAGCACCAGCATCCCGGCGGCGATCTCGGCGACCCGCTCGCCATCGATGGCCACCGATGCCTCGGAACAACGCTGGATGACGGCTCTCATGAATTCGGTCCCGGAGGATCAGTATTTCGGGACATCAGGATCGATCCGTTCCGACCATGCATGGATGCCTCCCTGCATCGACCACACCCGGCTGTGGCCGTGGCTGCGCAGCCACTCGGTGGCCCGCAGCGAGCGCATGCCGTGGTGGCAGTAGATGATGCACGGAGTGTTGCCGTTGCCGAGCACCCCGGCGGCGGCCGTGGCGAACCGGGAGAGCGGGGCGAGCCGGGCGTTGGGCAGGCGGTTGATCTCCCATTCGTCGTCTTCCCGGCAATCGAGGAGGACGATTCCCCCGGATTCGATGGCTTCCGCGAGCGAGTCGACGTCCTCGACGGAAACTTCAGCAGTGGTCTCGGGATCGGGCAGGCCGCTCATCGCTCCACGATCACCGGGGTCCCGATGCTCACATTCTCGAAGAACACCTTGGCCATCTTGTGGGGCATCCTCACGCAGCCGTGGGAGGCATTGTAGCCGGGGAGGTAGCCGGTGTGCATGCCGATGCCGCCGTTGAAACGCATGAAATAGGGCATGGGCGCGCCGACATAGACGCAACCGGGCGGCGTCTTGTCCTTCGAGGTGTCCACGTCGTCGTTGACGATCTCCCCGGTGCGCTTGTCCTTGAAGACCCCGTAGAGGTTCGACCGGTGGTTCTTGCTCTTCTGGGTGATCTTGAAGGATCCGGGCGGGGTCTCGTAGCCGTCGTCGCCGGTGGAGATCCTCGAGACCCCCACCAGTTTGCCGCTCTTGTAGAAGAAGGCCTTCTGGGCGCTCAGGTCGATCTTGATCAGGGGGCTGCCGGAGATCCCGTCGCCCGCCCAGTAGGAGACGTCGTCGGGAAGCGCCGCGCCCGGATCCTCGGGTGCCCGTTGGTTCGGTTGTGGCGGGCCGTAGGCGGAGAGGTAGCGGCTCTGCGTCGATCCCCCGAAATCGCAGGAGGCGAGCAGCAGGACCGGTAGCAGGATGGCGGCAAGGCGTTTCATGGCGATGGCGGAAGAGATACCCGCCGATGGAGCGGGGTCAAGGACGGGTGGTTGACAGGAAGCACCGGTTCGTGGCGTTTCAGGGGTGCTCCCACCATTCACGATCATGATTTTCCGCCTGTTCAGCTTCTGCCTCCTCCTGTCTGCCGTTAGCGCCGCCGGGGAGGAATGGATCGACCTTTTCGACGGCAAGACCCTCAAGGGCTGGACGACGCTCGATGGCGATCCGGTGACGAAGGGCTGGGTCGTGGAGGATGGCACGATTCACCGCGCGGGCCGCGGGGGCGACATCGTCACGACCTCCCGGTTCAAGGATTTCGTTCTGGAGTTCGAATGGAAGATCTCCGAGAAGGGGAACAGCGGGGTGAAGTACCGCGTGCAAAGGAACATCGGGCTGGAGTATCAGATCCTCGACGACGACAAGCATCCCGACCGCAAGAAGGCGTCGCGGCGGTCGGCATCGTTCTACGACCTGGCCGCCGCTCCCGACGACAAGCCGATCAAGCCGGTCGGCGAGTGGAACCACGGCAAGATTGTCGCCAAGGGATCGAAGCTCGAGCACTGGCTGAACGGAAAGCTGGTGGTCTCGCTGGACCAATCGACCGACGACTGGCAGCAGCGCTTCGAGGCGAGCAAGTACAAGAAGCGCGAGGATTTCGGTGTGCCGGAGTCGCCGATCCTGCTCCAGGACCACATGGACCCGGTGTGGTTCCGCAATCTGCGGATCAAGAAGTTGTAGCCCGGCTTGAAGGGCGGTGGAACTGGCGAGGCTGAAGGTGGTCGTGGGAAGAGGAGCGCGCGACGCTGTCGCGCCAAGTGCGGGGGAGGAGTGGCGCAGGTGGCGGCGGCGGGGTTCGGGACGTGTCAGGTCATCTGTCCGTTTGGGAGATCCGCGCCCGTAGGGACCAGACGATGCGCGACAGCGTCGCGCGTTCCTTCCGGCGCCTGCCCGTCGGTTTACACCAGGGAGTCGTCAGGCGTCGTACTCCAATTTGTTCGCGACCGTTGTCCATCCTGCGGCCGGGCGCAGCGGCCAGCCGGGGTTGTCGGGTGTCCAAACCTGCCCGCCAGGCGGCTGCAGCCATGCGGCCCACCAACTGAAGGAGCTGTTGGCAACAATGGCGTGGCGACAAAGCGTCATGCGGCGGAAGTCGATGAGTTCGTCGTCGGCAGGATCGTGGAAGCGGACCGGGTGGTCTCCGAACTCGAGGCGCTCCCTTGCCCAGTCGAGATCGTCACCGAAGACCTCGAAGCGAGGCGAATCCAGGGTTTCCGCCGCGGCATGGATGCCGCGCGTGTAGTAGCCTGAATCCAGGCGGGGCGCGTAGCGGATTCGCCGGATGTGGAGCATCACGGTGTCGCCGGTTTGAAGACCCCTTTCCAACTCATCGTCACCGGAAGCGGGTGGCTGGAGTTCGCGACGGAGGGAATTGGCGATGTCGGCGAAGTAGGCTTCGCTCTGCCAGTATCCGTTGAGGTGGAGGGTTTGCCGCTTCGAGTGGAATGATGTCAATTGCTCCGGCGGGCGACCGGGGGCCTCTTTGACGTAGTCTTTCCAGAAGGGTGGCAGGAGCTTGTTGATCGAGCGGGTCCAGCGGTGGCGAAGTCCCTTCGGGTCGCCAAGGCGTGCATCCGCCGGGGCCGGGTCGGCCTCGATGGGAAAGCGATCGAGTCGAAACGATCGCCCGTAGTCGTCACGGGCGAAACCCGAGGAGTCGTCGATCAGCAGCTTCCGGCCGTCGCGCCTCGCGAGGGCGCGGGCGGCGGCGTAGCCGAACAGCTGGTTGCCGAGGCCGCCCTTGATGATGGCGATGAGGCGGGGTTTCACGGGTCAGAACTGGAAGTAGATGAACTCGCTGATCTTGTCGAAGTCGCGGCTCACGGCATACAGGATGGCGAGGATGAACAGAAGCCAGACGAGCGTGGGCCGCCACTGCCAGCGTCGACGCGGGCCGAGCGCCCCGCCGGGCAGTTCGCCGAGGCCGAGCGCGGGAAAATAGCGGCGCATGAATTGCTGGGTGTTGGGAAAGGCCCAGACCAGCAGAAGCCCGAGGAGGATCGGCCGCCATGCGCGGGTCGAGGTCGCGACGATCACCGCATCCGGAGCCCACAGGTCGAATCCCTGGAAGCCGAACATCGAGGCGAGGATGATGCCGCTCGTTTGCAGGGCATCGGTCATGCTGCCCTCGCTGGTGATTTCGAAGCTGCCGGCGCGGAAGGGAACCCAGGCGACGACCACGGCGAGGAAGGTGATCAGCACCGCGACCGGACGGGGGATCTTCGGAAGGGAGAAGCGGCGGCCGAGCCAGTGCCAGGCGTGATTGATGCACAGGTAGAGGCCGTGGAGTCCGCCCCACAGGATGAAGGTCCATCCCGCGCCGTGCCACAGGCCGCCGATCAGCATGGTCGTCATCAGGTTGGTGTAGCGGCGGGCGTTCCCGAGGCGGTTTCCACCCAGCGGGATGTAGAGGTAGTCGCGGAGAAAGCGGGACAGCGTGATGTGCCAGCGCCGCCAGAAATCGATGATGGAAGCCGCCTTGTAGGGCGAGTGGAAATTGACCGGGAGGCGGATGCCGAACAGGCGCGCCGATCCGATTGCCATGTCGGAGTAGGCCGAGAAGTCGAAGTAGATCTGCAGCGTGTAGGAAAGTGCGGCGGCCCATGCTTCGCCGAAGGTGATGTAGCGGTCGCCGCCGTGTGCCAGCTCGAAGATCGGATTGGCCGTCCGGGCAAGGTAGTCGGCCAGCACCACCTTCTTGAACAGCCCGAGGAAGAGCAGGGTCGAGCCGACGGCGAGGTCGGTCGGCCGCAGCCCGAGTCCCTGGTGCCGCTTGAACTGCGGCAGCATTTCCCGGTGGTGGACGATGGGCCCGGCGATCAGCTGGGGAAAGAAGGTGACGAAGAGCAGGTAGTCGGCGAAGTGGTATTCCTCGGTTTCACCGCGCCAGGCGTCGACGAGGTAGGCGATCTGTTGGAAGGTGAAGAAGGAGATGCCGAGCGGCAGGACGAACTCGGGGATGGGGAGTCCGCTTTCGCTGACGGCGGCGACGGCCTTGGCGAGGAATCCGGCATACTTGTACCAGGCGAGAAGCCCGAGGTTGGCGGTGACGCCGGCCGTGAGGATGAGCCGCCCGGACCTGCTGGCACGGTGCCGGGAAAGGAAGCGCCCGCACGAGAAGTTGAAGAGGCAGGACGCCCCGATGATCCACAGGTTGGTCCAATCCCAGTAACCGTAGTAGATCAGGCTGGCGGCGGAGAGGAAGACGACGGAGGCGCAGAAGGGCGCCCGCCGCAGCAGCTGGTAGCCCAGCAGCACCGCGGGCAGGAAGAGCAGCAGGTAGATGTAGGAATTGAACAGCATGCCTACTCGTCATCCGTTCCCTTCACCACCCGCCGCCTCCACGCGAGGTCGTCACGTCCCGGCCCCTCGACATAGCGCCGATAGCCCTGCTTCGACCTTTCCACCCACGAGTCGAAGGTATCGGGCGTGAGGCGGGTTCCGTAATCCTCGCCAATCTCAAGCTCGACCGGCCAGCCGAGCATGCGGGCCAGCATCACTCCGCCGATCTCGAGGGTGAAATGGTTGAAATCCAACCAGTATTTCATGCGGTCCTGTTCGTCGGCCGGAAGCGGGTCGCAGTTGATCGGATGGAAATCGCCGAAGTCCCAGAGATCGACGTGTTGGTCGGTGGGCGCGTCCTGGTTCATCCCAGCCACGATTTCGGTGATTGCCCTGCGCTCCGCCGAGTAGGGGAGTAGCGGGGGTGAGTCGGCCCGGGCGTGCACCAGCGCGTGCTCCGGGTGGATGAAGAGGATCAGCCGGATGTCGCGCTCCCGGCAGGTGGTGATGATCCCGGCAAGGAGTTCGGCCTTTTCCGGCAGCAGTGCGCCATCGAGCCGCCCGGCCTCCGGGAAGTCGAACATCTTCTCGCCTTCGAGTGCGCGTGCGAGGAATTCGAGCTGGCTGAAGGGCAGGGGCGGGCGCCGGCGCCGCAGGCCCCGAGAGTCGTACTGCGGAAGTTGGCCGGCGGACTTGCGGTGGAGCGTCTGGATCGAGGCTTCGAGTGTCGAAACGCCGGTGAGGTAGCGGATCTGCCGGTCGAGGGCCAGGCGCTCCGGACCGAGCGGCGAGGCGGCGTAGTCGCCCACCACCCGGCTGTCGAAGTCGGAGCTGAGGTCTCCCGGGTCGATGCCGATGATGACGAGTTCCGGTTGATGGCGCTCGACCAGGTAGCGGAACATCGCGTCGGTCTCGTAGATGAACCCGGCCGGGCAGGCGAGGTTGTAGACATCGTCCCGTGCCCAGCGGGGGTCGAGGGGGTCGAGGCCGTTGGCGACGCGCGACGAGCCGATGAGGGCGACGCCGATCGAGGAGGCGGAGCGGACCAGCCCGCACTTCCCGGTGCGGATCTGCGAGGAGATGTCGCGGTAGGGTTCGAGGGTTTCGGAGCTCAACGGAGTGGGGGTGACCCGCCATGGATCCACCCACAGGTTGATGAGGATGCAGCCGAGCAAGGCTGAGCCCAGGGCCACCGACAGCCCCCTGAGATACCTGCTCACGGCCGACATTTGGCGTGTATGGGCGACGCCGCATACGCTGTCAATCGGGGTAATGACGCGATTTCCCCGGCTTCTGCGGCTTGAAGGAGAATCCGTGGTGGACTTGGTCACGTGGAATATTGGAAATTGAAGCCGACGCTACGCAATGAGGGCAGTAATTCTGGCAGGAGGACTCGGTACACGGATCTCGGAGGAGACAGGATTGAAACCGAAGCCGATGATTGAGATCGGGGGTAAGCCGATTCTATGGCACATCATGAAATCGTATTCCTTTCATGGAGTGACGGAATTCATCATTTGCTGTGGTTACAAGGGCTATGTCATCAAGGAGTACTTCGCCAACTACTTCCTGCACCAGTCGGATGTGACGATTGATATGGCGAGCAATGAGATGGAGGTCCACCAGCGGAATGCCGAACCGTGGCGCGTGACCATGGTGGACACGGGCGAGGCCACCATGACAGGTGGGCGTCTCGCGCGGGTTGGTGACTTTCTCCCACCCAACGAAGATTTCTGTTTCACCTACGGGGATGGTGTATCGGATATCGATATCCAGGCGTTGATGGCATTTCACCGTCAGCATGGAAAGATGGCGACCGTCACGGCGGTTCGCCCTCCCGGCCGATACGGGGCACTGAAGCGTGACGGGAACCGGGTGCACGGTTTCATCGAGAAACCCGGTGGCGATGGTGGATGGATCAACGGGGGCTACTTCGTGCTTTCCCCCAGGTGCATCGACCTGATCAAGGGCGACATGACGACTTGGGAGGCCGAGCCTCTTCAGACTCTCGCGGCGGAGGGGAATCTGATGTGCTACGAGCATCCCGGGTTCTGGCAACCGATGGATACCTTGAGGGACAAGATGCACCTGGAGAGTCTCTGGGAGTCGGGGAACGCACCATGGAAGCAGTGGTAGACGCACGACAGTGGAACGGGAAGCGGGTGTTTCTCACGGGGCACACCGGCTTCAAGGGCGGATGGCTCTCGCTGTGGTTGTCCCGGATGGGGGCGGAGGTGCACGGCTTCGCGCTGGATCCCCTCCGGAGTCCGTCGCTCTGCGAGGTGGCGGGGGTGGCTGCTGCGCAAGCATCGGACGTTCGCGCCGATCTGGCTGATCTGCCGGCGCTGACGACTGCCATGACCCGGGCGCGTCCGGACGTCCTTTTCCATCTGGCGGCGCAACCGCTGGTGCGCGAGAGCTACCTGCGACCCCTCGAGACGTTCCAGACGAATGTGATGGGCACGCTGCACGTGCTCGAGGCTGCACGGGGGATCGACTCGATCCGTGCCATCGTCGTGGTGACCACCGACAAGGTCTACCACAACCGCGAGTGGGAGCATCCGTATCGTGAGGTGGACCGACTGGGTGGGCGCGATCCGTACAGTGCGAGCAAGGCGGCCGCCGAACTGGCGACCGACGCCTACCGGGCGAGTTTCTTTTCCGCGGCCGGAGCGGCGCGAGTCTCGACGGCCCGGGCAGGCAACGTCATCGGTGGTGGAGACTGGTCCGACGACCGACTGGTTCCGGGATGCCTCGAGGCCTTCGAAGCAGGTGAGACGGTGAAACTGCGGAATCCGGATGCCGTCCGGCCCTGGCAGCACGTGCTGGATCCGCTGCACGGCTACTTGTTGCTCGCCGAGCGAATGATGGAGGGTGCCGGTGGTTTCGTGGAGAGCTGGAATTTCGGTCCCGAGGACGGGAACGGGGCGCGAGTCGGGGAGGTGGCGGCGATGATTGCCGAGATCTGGGGTGAGGGGGCCAGTGTGTTGGCTGACCCGGGACGGGACGAACCTCACGAGGCGGGATTGCTCAAGCTCGACAGCTCAAAGGCTCGGAGTCGCCTCGGATGGCGGCCTCGATGGGGATTGCGAAAGTCTTTGGAGAAGACCGTCGAGTGGCACCGGGCATTTCTTGCCGGGGAGGACATGAGTGCCGTCACGCTGCGGCAGATCGAAGACTTCACCGGGGAACTTTCGTGAAGCAGTTGCCCCTGGTCGACGGATCCCCCGAAAGCCTGGCTCTTTTCGAGCGGAATCGTCTTGGCGATGCAAGAGGCTGGTTCGAGCGGATGTTCTGCGAGGACGAACTTGCGGGCGTACTGGCCGGGCGCCGAATCGTACAGGTCAATCGCACACTCACCCGGGAATTGGGGGCGGTGCGGGGGATGCACAGTCAGCTGCCACCGCACGCCGAGTTGAAGGTGGTCAGTTGTGTGCGGGGCGAGGTCTTCGACGTGGCTCTCGATCTGCGCAAGGGATCGCCCACCTTCCTCCAGTGGCATGGCGAGGTGCTCAGCGCGGAGAACCGGCGGGCACTGGTGATTCCGGAAGGCTTTGCCCACGGGTTCCAGACCTTGGGCGAGGATTGCGAGATGCTCTACTTCCATACCGCGGCCTATGAGCCGTCGTCCGAATTCCGGATCAATCCCCGCGATCCGCGGGCTGGCATCGAGTGGCCGTTGGGGATTTCGGTCATGTCGGAGAAAGATTCCGATTGCCCCATGCTGGAGGAATCGTTTCAAGGGGTCGCGCCGTGAATTGCCGCCATTGTCAGACCCCGGTTCGTCTGCCCTTCCTCGATCTCGGGAGTGCGCCCCCCTCCAACGCGTATCTGACACCCGCCAAGCTCTCTGAGCCGGAGCTCTGGTTCCCCCTGCGGGTGGGCGTGTGCGAGAATTGCTGGCTGGTGCAGACGGAGGATTTCACGCGTGCCGATGCGCTCTTCGACCCGGATTACGGCTACTTCAGCGCCATGTCGGAAAGCTGGCTGCGGCACTGCGAGCGGTTCGTGGGTGAGGCGTCCGATCGTTTCGGGCTGAATGGCGATTCACGTGTGGTCGAGGTCGCGTCGAACGACGGCTATCTTCTCCAGTATGTGCAGGAGCGGGGGATCCCGTGCCTTGGCATCGAACCGACCCACAGCACTGCGGAGCTGGCCAGGAATCGCGGAATCGAGGTGGTCGAGGAGTTTTTCGGCCGCCGTGTCGGAGCCAATCTGGCGCGTCAGGGTTGGGCGGCGGATTTGATGATCGCCAACAACGTGCTCGCCCACGTGCCCGACATCAACGACTTCGTCAGTGGGTTTGCCGAACTGCTCAAGCCGTCCGGTGTGGCGAGCTTCGAGTTCCCCCACTTGCTGGAGCTGGTCGAGGGTTGCCAGTTTGACACGATTTACCATGAGCACTTTTCCTACCTCTCGCTGACTGCGGTGAAGGCCATCTTTGAAGCGAATGGCCTGCGGATCATCGATGTCGAGCGATTGCCGACCCATGGCGGGAGTCTGAGGATTTTTGCGGATCGACTCGATGGGATCGATCGCCTCGTGAGCGCGGAGGTCAGGGACCTGCTGGAGTTGGAGAAGTCCGCGGGAATGACCCAGCGTGCGTTCTATGAGGGTTTCCAACCGAAGGCGGAGTCGGTGAAGATGGGGTTCATCGAGTTTCTCGTGGACGCCCGGAGGAAGGGCAAGCGCGTCGCCGGTTACGGAGCCGCCGCAAAGGGAAACACATTGCTCAATTTTGCGGGGGTCCGGGGCGACCTGATCGAGTTCGTGGCAGATCGCAGTCCCGGAAAGCAGGGAAAGTTCCTCCCAGGTAGCCGGATTCCTATCGTCGAAGAGAGCGTGCTGCTGGAAAGTGCACCGGATTACGTGATCATCTTCCCCTGGAACCTCAAGGATGAGTTGATGTCCCAGCTTGAAGTGCTGCGAAGAGGCGGCACAAAGTTGGTGACGGCGGTGCCGGGGTTGGAGATTCATGGATGAAGAACCTCCCAATAACGGCTTGTCGGCAGCCCCTGATGGCCACAGAGAAATGAGTGTTGCGTGAAGGTACAGCCAGAGGATCTACGAGAAACGGTGGTCGTCACCGGAGCAACCGGTTTTCTGGGCCGGCATGTCATGGCCAGGCTTCGCGAGGAGCCTGTGAAAATCGTGGCGGCGGCCCGTGCGCTGGAGGACGCACCGGAGAGTCGCCATCTTGATATTCGCGACGATCCGAAAGGCGCATACGAGAAGTTGGGTTGTCCCGACCGGGTGATCCACCTCGCCTGGGGCGGCCTTCCGAATTTTCGAAAGGAGTCCCACCTGGTTGAGGAACTGCCGGCGCACAAGGCCTTCCTTGGCGAATTGCTCGCGGCCGGTCTGAAGTCGCTGACCGTCGCCGGAACCTGTCTCGAGTACGGGATCCGGGAAGGGGAGCTTTGGGAAGGTATGGAGGCGGCTCCGGACACGGCCTACGGGATATCCAAGGACCGGTTGCGGCGATGGTTGGAACAACGGCGCGAGCAGTCGGCGTTTGGGCTGACGTGGGGGCGGATATTTTATGTTTATGGAGAGGGGCAATCGGAGAGGGCCTTGTTGCCGCAGCTTGCTGCTGCGGCAAAGGGGACCGGGGTTCTGGACATGTCGGGCGGCGAACAGGTACGCGACTTCGTGCCGGTGACCGAAGTCGCGGATGCTTTGGTTCGACTCACCCTGGGTGGCGGTGACCACGGGGTGGTGAATATCTGCTCGGGAAGACCGAAGACCGTGCGGGAGCAGGTCGAGGAGTGGCTGGAGGAGAATGGCTGGGAGTTGAAACTGAATCTGGGGCGTTATCCCTATCCTGATTACGAAGCGATGTCGTTCTGGGGATCGCGGGAGAAGCTGAAGCAATGTCTGTCATGAGCCAGATTCAGGAACTCTACCGTGTGGCCGGACTTCCGGTTTTTCAGAACGTCGTCTATCCGACGGCGGAAGAGGCGCGGGACTGCCCCAGGGGGGACATGCGCCTGGTGCAGGACCTGAAAACGGGGCTGATTTTCAACGCGGACTTCGATCCGTCGCGGGTCGACTACGATGCGGACTACCAGAACGAACAGGCGGTTAGTGGAAGTTTCCGGGCGCACCTCGATCGGGTGACGGAAATCATCCGCGGCCACTTCGAAAGCATGGATCTCATCGAGGTCGGGTGTGGGAAGGGCTGGTTTCTGCGGCATTTGAGGGAGTCCGGATTCACGGTGACCGGCCTCGATCCGACCTATGAGGGTGACGACCCGGGGATCCGGAAGGAGTATTTCGGACCTGCGACGGGGCTGCGGGGTGACGCCCTGATCCTGCGTCACGTATTGGAGCATATCCCAGATCCCGTTGCCTTCCTGGAGCATCTGTGTGAGTCCAACGGAGGCAAGGGGCTGATCTACATTGAGGTGCCGTGCTTCGACTGGATCATGGAGCACCGTTCGTGGTTTGATGTGTTCTACGAGCATGTGAACTATTTTCGCCTGAGTGACTTCCACCGCATCTTCGGCCGGGTGCTGGAGTCGGGGCGGGTCTTTGGAGAGCAGTATCTCTACGTGGTTGCCGACCTTTCCTCGGTGATGACACCGGCGATGGTCGATATGGTGGATTTCCCGGAGGACTTTGCCGCTGGTATCGAATCCAGCGTGAGCCGGTTGCGCGAAGGAAGATCGGCCATCTGGGGAGGGTCTTCGAAGGGAGTGATTTTCTCCCTGATGGCCGAGCGAGCGGGGGTGGCGGTCGATCAGGTGTTCGATATCAACCCCGTGAAACAGGGACGCTATTTGCCGGCCACCGGCATCGAGGTGAAGAACCCGGAACGGGTTTTCGAACTCCTTGAGCCGGGTTCGAACCTGTGTGTGATGAACTCCAATTATCTTGAAGAGATTCGGGCGATGACCCGGAACCAATACCGATTGATCGCAATTGACCAGTTATGAGACCATTTGAAGAAGAAGTTGCCGGACGGATCGCGGCCAATGGAGCCGATGAGGGGTTGAAACGTGCTGCCGCCGGGTTCATGGAGGCGAGCATACCGGCGAAGTACTCCTACAATTTCCGGTGGATGGGCCGACCCATCATCCAGTACCCGCAGGATATCGTGGCAACGCAGGAGCTGATCTATTCGGTTCAGCCCGACCTCATCATTGAAACCGGCATTGCCCATGGAGGATCAATCATCTTCTCCGCATCCATGCTTGAACTCAACGCGGCTTGCGGCGGTCCCGCTGATGCCAAAGTCGTGGCCGTTGACATCGAGATTCGCGAGCACAACCGGAAGGCGATCGAGGCGCATCCCATGGCACGCCGAATCCGCATGATCGAGGGCTCCAGCATTGCTCCGGAGGTTGTCGGGCAGGTGCGGATCGAGGCAGAGGGCCGCAGGCGGGTGATGGTACTGCTGGACAGCAATCACACCCATGAGCATGTCCTTGCCGAGTTGCGGGCCTTCGCCCCCCTGGTGACGAAAGATAGTTACTGTGTGGTCTTTGACACGGTGGTCGAGGATCTTCCGGCGGAGTTTTCCTCGGACAGGCCCTGGGCTCCCGGCGATAATCCCCGGACCGCGGTGAACGAATACCTGAAGGAAACCGATGCCTTCGAGGTTGATCGCGGCTTGGACGACAAGATCCTGATCAGCGTGGCAGGAGGAGGCTACCTGAGGCGGATCCGCTGATGGGTGGAAGCTGAATGTAAAGGCGAAGCGGTTCGGACATCATGTCGGATATTGACTTGAGTTCGCTGACGACGGCGGTTCCCGTATTCAATGAGGAGCGATATATCGTGGAGGCCCTCGAGTCGTGCGTGGGCCAGACGGAGCGCCTGTTGATCTACGACAACTGCTCGACCGATGGGACTCGCGAGTTGTGTGAGCGGTTCGCGGCGGAGCACGACGGGTGCGTCTACATCCGGCATCAGAAGAATATTGGTGCGTTTGCAAACTTCCGCCACGCCCTCTTCGAGTGTGATACGGAGTTCTTTCATTGGGTGGGCGCTCATGATCGCCTCGACGACGGGGCGGTCGGCATCCTGTTGGACGCTCTCGGGCGGCACCCTGATGCTGTGTTGGCTGCAGCGCAGGTAAGGCACATGGATGAGGGTAGTCGTCCCATTGCGATGAAGAAGCCGATGACCTACGGCGAGGGATTGATGTCCGATGATGTGTTCGAGCGCTTGTTGACGAGGGAGACAATCACGCGGGACTGTTTCATCATTCACGGGATTTTCCGGACCGAAGTCGCCCGGGCTGCCTGGCGCGACCCGGTTTGTACCGCTTGGGACGAGGCGTATCTGCTGCGTATCGCCGCGGCGGGCAAGATCGCGTTTGACCCCGCTGCCGGCTATTGGGCGAGGATGCGCACGCGGAACTGGAAGAAGGTCTCCGCGGAGAAGGAAGGCCGGGTCGCGGGGGCGAATCCGGCTGAAAGGGACCAGTCGATGATGACCCAGATGATGTTTCAGACGATCACCGGCTTGCTGGATTCTCCCCAGGCGGTCCGGTCCGCGTTCCGGTTGGTCGAGGCAATCCATCGCGCCCACCATGAGACGAGGCAGGAGAGGAGAAAACGACGTGTCAGGCAGTGGTTGCCGATAGCGCTCCTGATTGCGTTGGTGATTTGTGTGCTCGGCTGGATCCTCAAGTAGTGACGGACCGTCTATCTTGGGGGAGCGGCCTTATTCCCGGGAGTGCGGACTCAGGGTTTGCCGGCTTCTTCGAGCATTTGAATGGTCCATCTTGTGTCTTCCGGGTGGGTTCTGGTGTAGCGCTCGTAACCGCGGAAAAAGGCCTGCGAAATGAGTTCCATGTTTTCCGGAGTGACACGGGTGCCGTAAGGGCCTTCGCCTTCAATGGGCGTGACTGGTTTTCCGGTCACGATACATTCAATCATCCAATTTCCGACGGTCTCGGTTGCGTGGGTGCCATCGATCCAGTACTTCATCTTCCCGGTGGAACCCTCGGCGGTGATGGACTCGCAGTTGACCGGGTGAAAATCACAGAAATCCCAAACGGCGACTTCGGGGAATTCCGGGTGCTGTTGTCTGAAGTCCGAGACAATCCGCAAGATGGCCCGGCGATTCGTTTCAAAAGCGGGATCTGGGAAGTCGGCCTCAAAGAAGACGAGGAGGTAAGCGGCGTGATTCGGTGGAATCAGGATGGTCAGGGAGATTTCATGCCTGCGGCAGGTTTCGAGGATGGACTTGAGGGCGGCGACCTTTTCAGGGACAAGTTTCCCGGGGTCGGGCACTCGTCTGATCCATGAGATTGCCTGCGGTAGTGAGTCCGTGAGAAAGATGGCCCGGAACGGACGACCGTCCAATGAGTGGGCCCACTGGCCGAGTTGATCATAGGATGCGAGACGGCCTTTCGCCCGGTAGTGGAGAGCTTTCACCGACATCTCTGTGGAGGACCCGCCCAAGTGATATCGCAGGGTTCTTTCGATTGGGTGGGTTGCCTCGTCCAGAGGTGACTGGGCAAACGCCGAGGGATTGGGAATGGTGATGGAGGACGTCAGGTCGTAGTGATCGATGCCGAGGATCACCGTCTTCAGGTCGTTGGATTGGGCGGCAAGCTCGATCATCGGTGCGAATTCGCACAGGTTGCCGCCGCGAAGCGACAGGTTGACGACTTGCTGTCCTGCGAAGAGCGGATGGCGGGGATCGAAGGCGATATCGAGTCGGGATGATCCGACGATCACGGTGTCCCACTCACCGGTGCTGGCAAGCCCTGCCTTGCCGGTTCGGGGATGCTTGTGGATGGGCTTGTGGTCGGCGAACTGCGGGTCACTCCAAGGAGCTGGCGAAACCCAGAGCGGATTGACCCAAGTGTTCAATCCAAACGAGACCGTGAGGGTGATGACCGTTCCGATCAGCATTCTGAACGTGTATCGGCGCGTTGGCGAGGATGGGCGCATTCGGGTCGAAGTGGTTACTGCCTGCAAAGAAGACTTAGCGCGGGGCCTCTTCGTCGGAGGTGTTCTGGTATTGCCGGGCGATGGATTGGACCCAGTCGACATCGCCGGGGTTCTCTCTCAGATAGCGGTCGTAAGAGTCTCTGATTTCAGTCTCTCGCTCATCAATGTCCTCAGGGGTGATGATGCAGCCGTAGGTCTTTTCGTCGGGATCCTCCAACGGCCAGCCGTGGATGCGTGAGAGCATCACAGTGCCCAGTGTTTCGAGCGCGTGGGTTCCATCCACCCAGTATTTCATCGGGCCTTCTCCCAATTTCGGAATCCTCTCGGCATTCAGCGGATGGAAATCGTTGAAGTCCCAGACGACGACCGGCGGCGAGTTGGGAAACTTCGCATTCTCCTCTGCGACGACCTCGACGATCTTCCGCCGCTCGACCATGAAGAAGGGATCCGGGTCGCCCTGGAGCGGCATGTTGACGAGATAGGCGGCGTGGTTCGGAGGGATGATGATGACCATTTCCACTCCGGCCCCCAGGCAGGCCCTCAAGCCGCGCCGGAGGGCCTCGACCTTGCGCTCGCTGACCTTGAGTTCCGCCTTGCGCAGCCGCACGTAGCGGATGGCGAAGGGAATCGAGTCCCGCTTGAGGATCGTCCGAACCGGGTCGGCCGAGCGATGGTGGGCCCAGTGACCCTTTGCCGTGTAGGGGGGGACGACGCCCTCCTCGCGGGCCTTGAGGGTCTTGTAGGATGCCTCGGCGGAGGAAAAGCCGACCATGTAGCGCAACTCCCGCTCGAAGGGGCTGCCGCGGTCGCTGAAGGGCGAGTCGAAGAAGCCGGCGTTCAGGGCCTTGTCGTCCTCGGAGGTCAGGTCGGTGAGGTCGAGGCCGAGGATGACCCGCTTGAGTTCCGGTTGCCGCTCGACCACGTACTCGGCGATGACCGCGTTTTCGGTGATGCTGCCGGCGCTGATGCCGAGATTGACGACCCGGAGGTCGCCCCACTGGGGAATGTCGGGATCGAGCCCGATCGCAACCCTGGAAGATCCGACGAGGGCCACATCCCAGGGTTGGGAGCGGGCCAGCCCCGCCTTGGCGGTGCGCAGGTTCCGGTAGATCTGCCGGTGCTCGGCGAAACTTTCGTCGGTCCACGGACTCGGTGTCACCCACAGGGGATTGATCCAGGTGTTGACCAGCGTGAAGAGCCCCAGAATGACGAGCACGGTGCCCAGCAGACCCAGCGCCACCCTCCGGTAGGGGTTGCCGCGTCGACGGGATCTGGAAACGGACTTGCCCAAGGAAAGGTCAGAACTGGAAGTAGATGAACTCGCTGAGCTTGTCGAACTGGTGGATGGTCACCAGCAACATCAGCAGGGTGAAGATGAACCAACCGGTTGTCGGCCTCCATTGCCACCAGCGGCGTGGTCCGCGGACATTGTCTTCAAAGGCGTAGGGGTCGATGGACGGCTGGTAGCGCCCCATGAACTGCTGGGTGTTCGGCAGGAGCCAGCAGACGAACACCAGCAGGCAGACGCGGATCGCGTGACTGTCCTTGACGACGAAGGCGCTGCGGTCCGGCCAGCCGCCGAACCCGTTGAAACCGAACATCGAGGCGAACATGGTGCGCGTGGTTTCGAGCGCCTTGGCGGTCGAGCCGCTCGCACCGAGCTCGAAGGCTCCCGCGCGGAACGGCACCCATGCGAGAAGCACGAAGAAGAAGGTCAGCAAGACCGCCACCGGCTTGGGGATGGGCGGCAGGCTGAGGCGCTTGCGCAAGGTGATCCAGGCGTGGTTGACGCAGAGGTAGAGGCCGTGAAGCAGGCCCCAGAGCAGGTAGGTCCAGCCGGCCCCGTGCCAGAAGCCGCCGATGATCATCGTGATCAGCAGGTTGAAATAGCGGCGGGACTTGCCGCAGCGGTTTCCGCCCAGCGGGATGTAGAGGTAGTCGCGGAGGAAGCGCGAGAGGGTGATGTGCCAGCGCCGCCAGAACTCGATGATCGAGGTCGCCTTGTAGGGCGAGTGGAAGTTCAGCGGCAGGCGGATGCCGAACAGCCGGGCGGCGCCGATCGCCATGTCGGTGTAGCCCGAAAAGTCGAAATAGATCTGCATCGAGTAGGCCGTGGCCCCGGACCACGCCTCGAGCATCGTCGGCTCGCGGGTTCCGGACCCGGCCAGCCCGAAAATCGCATTGGCGATGGGCGCCGCGTTGTCGGCGATGACCACTTTCTTGAAGAGGCCGATCAGGATGATGGTGACGCCCACCGAGGCATCGACCCAGCGGTGGTTGCGCCAGGCTTCCCGCTGGAACTGCGGCAGCATCTCCTTGTGATGGACGATCGGGCCGGCAATGAGCTGCGGCCAGAACGACACGAAGAGCATGTAGTCCGTGAAGCGATGCTCCTCGGTCTCGCCCCGCCAGGCATCCACCAGGTAGGCGATCTGCTGGAAGGTGAAGAAGGAAATGCCGAGGGCGAGGACCACGGTCGGGATGCTTCCCGGCCAACCAGTGAAATGCTGGAGAACCTGGGCGAGGAATCCGGTGTACTTGAAGTAGGCGAGCAGGCCGAGGTTGGCGACCACGCCGGCGGTGAGGATGGCCTTGCCGGTGGGGGTTCCCCGGGAGCGGGTGATGGCGTTGCCGCAGATGAAGTTGCCGACGCAGGAGCCGAGGATGAGGAACACGTAGACCGGGGTCCAGGGTTCGTTCGGGTTCGGATTCCACCAGCCGTAGTAGAAAAGGCTGCACAGGACGAGCCAGCCGAAGCCGGCCCGGAGATGGATCCTCGCGGCAAGCGAGAACCCAAGAAGCGCGATCGGGAGGAAGAGAAGGAGATAGGTGTATGAATTGAAAATCATGGGCGCTTCCTCGAAGCCGGGATTTGGCCCGAAATGCCCGGGGAGGTCAAGGGAGGTTGCGGGCGACGGGGGAAGCCGTTAAGCAGGGGCCGGGTGAGTCCTTCAGGGAAAGCAAAGCCGCGCGTGGCGGTGCTCGGAAAGACGCGGAGCATTCTGACGTGGTTCGAGGATCTTGTCGTGGCGCTGCGCGGCCTGGGCTGCCAGGTCGAGGCGATCGGCACGCAGGCGGAGGGTGCCTCGGAGAAGCTCTTGCAGCGCCGCGACGGCCTGCGCGATTTGGACAACCCCGGCGTCCGGGAGCGGGTGGCGACGCGGCTCGGGAGTTTCGCTCCCGATCTGGTCATTGCCTTGAACCGGGCGGGTCTTCCGCAGGGCTTGGATGGTGCCTGGGAGCGCCTGATCGACCGGGTGCCCTGGGTGGGCTGGCTCTGCGACAACCTGAACCGAGTGCCACCGGGGCAGGACGCACGGTTCGCCAAAGTCTTCTACTTCGACAGCGGATGCCTCCCGGCCTTGCGGGAGTTCTACGGCGAGCATCGGGCGGATGACTTCGCCTTCCTGCCGCTGGCGGTCAATCCCGGGCGCTATCCATGCCGCGCCCCGGGCGGGAGGAAGCCCGCGCTGGTCTTCGTGGGCAAATGCAGTCCCCACCGGCGCGCGTTGTTTCAGGAGTTGCGCTCGCTGGGCGTGCCTCTCGAGGTCTATGGCCCGGGAGCGGGTGACTGGAGGCGCCCGTGGCGGTCGCGGCGCTTCAACGCGGCCCAGGTGGCGCGCCTGTATGGCACCCATGCCGCCTGCCTGAACCTTCCCCAGCCGGGCAACACCGAGCGGGGCCTGAACCTGCGCGCTTTCGAGGTCCCGTGTGCGGGTGGAGTTTCGCTCTATCCCGAGGTGCCCGATCTCGCCCGCTGCTTCGAGCCGGGCACCGAAATGCTGGTCTATCGCGACGCGCAGGACATCGCGGAGAACATCGTTCCGCTGCTGGGAGACTCCGGGAAGCTCGATGATATCGCGGAGGCGGGGCGGTGCCGGGTTCTGGCCGAGCACACCTTCGAGCACCGGGCCCGGTCCATCCTTGAGGCGATCGGTCTGGGATGAGCGGGTTGCGTCTGCATGTTTGACAAAGATGCCACGGATGGCAAATTGCCATCATGATCAAGACGCAGGTGCAGATTCCGGAGAAGCTCTACCGCGAGGCCAAGCGCGTTGCGGAAGAGCGTGAGTGGTCGTTTGCCGAGGTCATGCGGCGGGGCTTGGAGTACATGACGCGCACGCACCCGCCGGTCGAGGGCCATGGGGTTGAGTTGCCGGTCCTTCCGGCCAAGGCCTTTGCGGAGGATTTCGATCAACTCGATCTGCGGGCCTTGGCCGATGCGGACGAAACCGCGCGCAGCCTCTGAGTCATGCTTGGCATCGACACGAATCTTCTCCTCTATTCGCTTTCGCCGAAGTCGAGGTTTCATGAAGCATCGAGACGCTTTCTGAAGCATGCCTTCAGTGAGGAACGGGTGGTCATCAGCGACCTCGTGCTGGTGGAGCTTTACCTGCACTTGCGGAATCCGGTGGTGATGAGGAGTCCCCTGAGTCCGATGGAAGCGACGTCCACGGTCCGCTCCTTCCTCGGGTTTCCCAGCGTCACCCGGGCCGAAGCGGCGCCGGTCATGGACAAGGTGTGGGAGTGGGCCGCGAAGCCCCGCTTTGCCCGCCGCCGGATCATTGACTTGCGACTGGCGCTGACCCTTCAACATCACGGTGTCACCCGCTTTGCGACGGCGAACGTGAAGGACTTCCAGGGAGTGGGTTTCGAGAAGGTCTGGGATCCGACGGTTGCCAAAAGGTTATGAGGCAGCGGATGGTGAGGGTGATCGCCAGCGTGCTGGAGATCGCCTTCGGGAGTCGCGCCGTGGCGGCCGTCGCGTGTCTTGCGGGCATGGGGTTGGTTGTTTACATCCGGGTTTCGTAAGGTTGATCTCCCGGTGGGCCCATGATCATCTCCCACAAGCATCGCTTCATCTTCGTCAAGACGGCCAAGACGGCGGGAACCAGCCTCGAGGTCTTTCTCGCGAAGCATTGTGGCGAGGACGACATCATCACGCCGACCTTTCCGCTGGTCGAGGGCCACCGCCCGCGCAACTACCGGGGGTCGTTCTGGCCGTTTCCGGAGTTGTTCAGCTTCAACTACCCGCGGGACAAGTCGTTGTTCTGCGAGAGGCGCTTCTTCACCCCGGTGCAGACCTTCCGGGACTGCGTCAGGCGCTGGCGCTATCACGAGCACATCCCGGCGCGGGTCCTGAAAATGCGGGTCGATCCGGAGATCTGGGACGGCTACCACAAGTTCACCATCGAGCGCGACCCGTGGGACAAGACGATCTCGCACTACCACATGCAGCGGTCGTATCGGGACGGTGAACTGAGCTTCGACCAGTATCTCGACGAGGGGACCTTCGCGGTGAACTATCCCTTCTACACCGATCGCGACGGGTCCCTGCTGGTCGACCAGGTGATCCGCTACGAGGAGTTGGCCGCAGAACTCGGAAAGCTGTGCGAGCGTTGGGGAATCCCCTACGAGGGCACGCTGGGCGTGCGGGCAAAGGGTGGCTATCGGACCGACCGACGACCCTACACCGAGGTTTACACGCCGGAGCAGGCGGAGCGGGTGGGGAAGATCTTCGAGCGGGAGATCGCACTGCACGGGTACCGCTTCGGCGGCACGGTGGAGTCCGAAGGAGGGACTATTCCCTGAACCGGCTGCGGGCGATGGCGCGGTAGAGGCCGACGATGTTGCGCTTCATCCGGCTCATGTTGTCCGGGTAGTGGCGCAGGAAGGCGGGCAGCACCTGGATGCTCTTGCTGACGATGGGCACGCCGTGCCACGGCAGCTTGCGGTAGCCGGTCAGGCGGATCTCGCCGTCGTAGCCGGAGAACAGGTGGGTCACCTTGTCGGTGTCGGTGCGCAGGGTCTCGGCGCGGTTGTCCTCGATGCCGAAGGCGGGGAAGTAGGGGGCGTCGACGAAGATCGCGTTCCAGGAGGTGACGCAGATCAGCTCGTAGCCCTTGTCCTTGCCGAGCTTCTCCAGCGCCTTGAGGCTGCACCCGATCTGGGTGCCGAAGACCGGCGGTTGCACGTAGTCGAGCTCGGTGGCCATGGTCGGGTTGAACTCGATGATGACCAGTTTCGGACGGTATTTTTCGACCGCCTTCCACACGTGCCAGTCGTTGCCGTCGATGTCGATGGAGAGCAGGTCGAAGTTCTTCGGGATCGGGGTCTCGCCCAGGATGTGGTCCAGCTTCTGTTCTCCCTCCCATCCGACGAAGCGGCAGAGCGGGTGGACCTTCGGGTTGTCGGCGTAGTTCTTCTTGAGCACCTCGACCTTGGCCGGATTGCCCTCGATGAAGACGACGTGGTAGTCGTGTTCCTCGGCGAGGTGGCAGGTGTTGCTCATGTGGCGGCCGTCCCAGGCGCCGAACTCGACGCACCAGTGGTCGCGCTCCGGGAGCATTTCGAGGGCTTTTCCAAGGATGCCGTCTTCCCCGCATTGGGAGTGGTGGTCCTTCGCGTGCTCGAGGAGCCAGGTGTTCGCTTTGGGCGCTTCAGGGGCGTCGGTGCTCATGGAAGCGGCAGTTTGTCGGGCCACGGCGGGGTTGGCAAGAGTGCCAGCCGGCATCGGCGTGTCTGGATCGGGGCTTGCGGTGGGGGGGCATGGCGGAAACGATGCGCCTTCACCCATGAGGAAATTCTGGCCTTACTTCGCCCTGCTCCGGGGGGCCCGCGTCAAGTTCGCCGCGGCGATCCTCGCCGGCGTCGTTTACGCGGTGGCCAGCGGTTTCGGATTTCCGTTCATGATCAAGGCGGTCTTTCCGATCATCTTCAACGCGGACCAACCCGTGGAGGAGGTCCAAGCGGCCGAGGAAGCGCCGGTCGAGGAGATCGAGAAGCCGTCGCTGGTTCCCTCCGGCCTGAAGGCCAAGTTCGACTGGATGAACGATCCCGCGGCCATCCGGGCGTTCTTCGTCGACCGCTGGGGCGAGGAGCAGGGGATCACCATTCTGCTCGCCATCGCGTGCGCCATCATTCCCCTCGTGGCCGGGGTGCGCGGCATCGCGAGCTTCTTCAACGTGTACTGGATGACGGGGGCGGGATTGCACGTGCTCCTGCAGCTTCAGCAGTCGGTATTCGTGAAGCTCCAGAAGCTGCCGCTGGGTTTCTTCAGCGGACGCAAGACCGGAGACCTCATCAGCCGGGTGATCAACGACTCGATCATGCTGCAGACGATGGTCACCACGGTGGCCAACGATCTCCTCAAGCAGCCCTTCACGCTCATCGCGGCGCTGACCTATCTGACCTATGACTGCCTGCAGAACAAGGAGCTGACCTTCCTGATCATCTGTCTGGTCAGTGTGCCGATCGTGGTCCTGCCGATCCGCATGATCGGCAAGCGCCTGATGTTCCGGGCGGCGGGCATGCAGCATGAAGGTGGCGATAATTCCGCGATCCTGGCCGAGACCCTCGGCGCGACCCGCGAGATCCGGGCTTTCAATCTCGAGGACCTGATGGCGAGCCGCTTTCTCGAGGGGGTGAAGCGTTGGACGAAGCTGAACCTGAAGGTCATCCGCTACCGCTTTTCGACGCCCCCGCTCATCGAGTTCGTTGCCGCCGCGGCGGTGGCGGCCGCCTTGGGCTACGGGGCGACCCAGGGGCTTTCGCTGGAGCGCTTCATCGCCGTCGTCGCCGCGCTCTACATGTGCTACGATCCGGCGAAAAAGTTGGGCGAGGTCCACAACCGGCTCAAGCAGGGCGAGGCCTCGCTCGATCGTCTCGAGGCGATCCTGCACGCCGAGGAGGGGGTGACCGACCCGCCGAATCCGGTGGAGGTGGGCAAGGTGGCGGGCGACCTGCGTTTCGAGAACGTGGAATTCTCCTATGCCGACAAGCCGGCGCTGCGCGACGTCACGGTGGAAATTCCGGCCGGCCAGATCGTGGCCCTGGTCGGTCCTTCGGGAGCCGGCAAGACAACCTTCGCCAGCCTCGTTCCGCGTTTCTACGACCCGACGGGGGGGCGGGTGACCCTCGACGGCGTGGATCTTCGCGAGTTCCGGCTGAAGGGCCTGCGGGACCACATCACGCTGGTGCCCCAGGAGGCGATTCTTCTTTCCGGATCGATCGCGGACAACATCGGTCTCGGCCGCCTCGGTGCCAGCGAGGAGGAGATACATCGTGCGGCCGAACTGGCGAATGCGGATGCCTTCATTCGTGACAAGAAGGAGGGCTACGACACGCCGGTCGGCGAGCGGGGAGCCGAGCTTTCCGGCGGGCAGCGGCAGCGCATCTCGATCGCGCGGGCCTTCCTGAAGAACGCCCCGGTGCTGATCCTCGATGAGGCGACCGCCTCGCTCGATGCGGAGAGCGAATCCCAGATCCAGAACGAACTCGCGAATCTCGCCAAGGGACGGACCACGCTGATCATCGCCCACCGTTTCAGCAGCATCCGCATCGCCGACCGGGTGCTGGTCTTCGATGAAGGCCGGATCGTGGGGGATGGCAGCTTCGACGAACTGGCGAAGTCCCACAAGCTCTTCCGCAAGTTGCTCAAGAGCCAGTTGCACTGAGGAGGGTCGCTCAGCGACTCAGGTGACCGCGGTCGATCGTCCAGGACGGTGGCAGCCAGCCGCCCGGATTGCCCTTGCCCGCAAGCAGGAGGTCGGTGTGATAGGACTTCTCCGAATCGACAAGGGAAGGCTCGCGTTCGTGGCGGGGCAGCGGGCGGAGCCGCCGGTGCTTGAGGCTGTCGATGAGGAACACGTCGAAGTGCTCCCCGAGCCAGTCGAGGTAGTCGGCGCAATCGACCCCGGCACGGGAGCTGAAAACGGTGTCGTATTCGACGATGCCGACGAACCGCTGCGCCGCGTCGAGGGTCTCCTTGAATCCCCTGAGCGCGTAGGCATCGAAACCCTCGACGTCGATCTTGAAGAGGATGGTCTTGTCCCTGGCATGCTCGACCGGAATGACGGAATCGATGCACCGGGCGGGCAGCCGGATCTCGCTGCGGCGGTGTTCGCCGCCGCTCGTCTCGACAGCGGAGGACATCTCCGACCAGTCGAGGTCGATGAAGAACTTCCGGTCGTCCGCATCGGCGTCGGAGACCAGGCAATGGCTGATGGTCATCCGCTCGCCGTCGGGATGATGGTCGCGGCTCTTCTCCAAGTGCTCGATCAGCTTGGGATGCGCTTCGAAACCGTAGAGAAGGGTCTGGGGCGCGTAGAGCGTCCCGATCAGGCACTCGCCGTAGTTGAGGCCGACGTCAACGCACAGGTCCGGCTTGAGGTGCCGGTTGAACTCGCGCCAGAAGACGAGGTTGTCCGAAACGATGCCGCGCATCGAGGCCTTGAGGATCTTCTTGCGGGCACAGGGATCATCGGGATCGAAGAAGATCGGATGATCGCAGCCCGGGAGCTTCGCCCGGTCCGGCCTCGGGGTTCCGTAACGGCCAATGAGCCGCAACTTCAGAAAGGTCTCGCTGGCCGCTCTCTCCAGTCGCTTGAGGGCATTCATTCGGCGGGACGACCCTCTAGGGAGGCCGGAACCGGGGAAAGCAAAAAGGCCGCGGAGTTTTCCCCGAGGGGAATCAGTGGAGAAAGCCGGTGAGCGGACTGGTGGCCGAGGCGGTGTTGCGGATCTCCGGCACACCGGTCTCGAAGGCTTCGCGGCCGGCCTCGACGGCCAGCTTGAAGGCCCGGCCCATGCGCGCGGGGTCTTCGGCGATGGCGATGGCGGTGTTGACCAGCACGGCGTCCGCCCCGAGTTCCATCGCCGCGGCGGCGTGGCTGGGGACGCCGATGCCGGCATCGACCACCACCGGCACGGTGGCCTGGTCGATGATGATGCGGATCTGGTCGCGGGTGGCGATGCCCTGGTTCGAGCCGATGGGCGCCCCGAGCGGCATGACCGTGGCGGTGCCGACCTCCTGCAGGCGCTTGGCGAGCACCGGGTCGGCATTGATGTAGGGGAGGACGGTGAAACCATCCTTCACCAGCATTTCAGCGGCCTTGAGCGTCTCGATCGGGTCGGGGAGCAGGTAGGTCGGGTCGGGGTGGATCTCGAGCTTCACCCACTTCGGCAGTCCGGCGGCGGCAGCGAGTTTGGCGAGACGCACGGCCTCCTCGGCATTCATCGCGCCGCTGGTATTCGGCAGGATCAGGTATTTCTCCGGATCGATGAAATCGAGGATGTTGGCGAACGGGTCGTTCCCGCCGGAAAGGTCGGCGCGGCGCAGGGCGACGGTCACGATCTCCGTGCCGGTCGCCTCGAGGGCGGCCCGCATCGATTCGTTCGACGGGAATTTGCCGGTGCCGACGAAGAGCCGGGACTGGAAGGTGCGGTCGGCGATGATGAGCGGTTCGGACACGGGCCGATTGAATGGGGGATCCGGCCGAGAGGGAAGAACGGAAGAGGGATTGAAAAATGGAGTAAAAACGGTGTTGAAACGGTGGTCTATAGGTGTATTGAGGATGCGTGAGTGCGATCACCTTGAAAAACGTCCCGGAGGACTTGGTGGCAGGCTTGAAGCGCCGGGCCGCCGAATCCCACCGCAGCTTGAGCGGGGAGATTCTCTTCCGCTTGCGCAAGAGCTTGGAGGGTGGCGACACCGGCGCGAAGGAGGGGCGGCTCCGGGACGAGTCGACGGGGCAAGCCGATGCCTGGGAGAAACTCGCGGGGAGTTGGGTGTCGGATCTTTCCGTCGAGGAGGAAATCGAAGCACTCTACTCGGCGCGGTCCGCGGGCCGGGATGCCGATCTCAGCTGGTGATGAATGGCTACCTGCTCGATACCGACACCTGCGTCGAGATCCTGCGCGGAAACGAGGAGGTGATCGGTCGGCGGCGCGGGATCCATCAGGAGGTCGTGACCACGGAGATCACGGCGAGTGAGTTGTACTTCGGCGCGGCAAAATCGCGGGAGCCGTCGCGCAACAAGCAGGTGGTCGATGATTTCCTGAAGACGCTGAAGGTGATGCCCATCGGGCGTCGCGGGGCGCAGTTCTTCGGGGGCTTCAAGGCGAAGCTGCAGGCGGATGGAAATCCGATCCCGGATGCCGACCTGTGGATCGCGAGCATTTCCCGGGCGCTGCGGGTCACGGTGGTCACGGGAAATGCCAGGCATCTCGGGCGGGTGCCGGGCGTGGTGGTGGAGGACTGGATTCGGAGGTGAGCGATGGTGGATGGCTTTGACGGAGATTGAGGTGCCGGCACCGCTTGGCGGGCGCCCGTCAGCTCCTCCGCAGCTTTGGAGAGACCCAGGCTTTCAATCCTTCCTGACTGTGGTCGGGTTCGCGGTCGACGACGACGAGCGGGATCTTGGAGATGAGCTGGGGGACGAAGGTCGGGCCGAACTTCTCGACTTCCAGGACGGTCGCGAGATTCCTTGCAAGCTCGACATTGCGATCGGTCAGCCCGTCGTCGGCGTATTCCGCGCCGACCTCGAAGAAGAAGATCGGTCTTCCGGCGCTCAGAACCTGAAAGTGTTTCATCGCGCCATTACATCAAACGGCTCCGGAATGTCGAGATTCGAGAAGAGAACGGCCTGCGAGAGCGATCACCAGCAGGTGATCGCCTGGGGCGGGGCCCACTCAGCCACGCGACAAGCCCCGGGCACCTACTCCTCCAGTGGCGGCAGCTCCGGTTGCGGCAGCTTCTGCTCCTCGATCCACACGCTCAAGGGTCCGATCGCGGGGATGAAGCTGTCCGGATTCCAGTTGCTCATCGGGAAGTTGGCGACGGCGATGGTCACCTTGCCGCCCCCGAAGTCGTCGCGGAATTCCTGCCAGACATGGCTCCCCCGCAGGCCCTGCCGACGCCAGGCGGTGACGCCGTTCTTCTGTTCGCCGAGCAGCCTGCCATCGACGTAGATGGCGAAGCCCTCCCCGGAATTGCCGTTGATGCTGCCGTCGACGCGGATGCGGTAGCGATGCCCGTCCTTGACCGGTGGCAGTTCGAAGCTGCCGCGCATCAGCAGCACGTCGTTCTCCACCACGGTGGTGGGCAGGGGGCGCTTGACGGGGTAGAGCGCGTACTTGGCGAGCCACTGGACGCCCTCCGGCCTTTCCTCCTCCATGGCCATGCCAAAGGGGGCGGGGGCGCTTCGCCAGCCGGCTTTCTGCGGGTCGAAGTCGGGCGCGAACCAATTCTCCTGGCCGGCGGGAAACTTGAGTTCCACCGGGGTGGGTTTGAATTTCTGACCCTTCTCCAGTTTGACGGGGGTGGTCTGGTCGTAGGGGTTGTCGGCGAGATCGAAGCCGAAGATCTGCCAATCGGCCGTCCTCATGCCGTCGGGCACAGGCGTCCAGTCGTATTCGTGGATGCCGGCCTCCTGCATGAAGGCAACAACGTCGTCCACCGTATCCTCGAGGTATTCCGGAGTCGCGTCCGGCATCGGCGTGGCCGTGACGAAGGCGGTTTCGAGCTTTTTCCGGTTGCGGGGGTCGGCGAGATAGGCCTGCAGCAGACCGTCGAGGATCATCGGTTTGACCGCCGCGTTGGAAGCGGCGATTTGCTCTGCGGTCGGCTCCGGCGTCGCGGCTTCCGTCGCCATGGCCGCCTTGGTCTTCGCTTCGCGGTCCGACTTGGGCATCTCCGCCGCTTCACCGCCCTGCAGGCGCACCATCGCACGACCCATGGCCTCGCCCGTCAGCAGGTAAAACTCCGGGTTGCGGTGGTAGTGGTAGTCCTGGCTTCGAGGCGACTCCTCGATTTCGCGCCAGAAGTCCCGGGTGTCGACCGAGGCCACGTTGCCTTTGAACTCGGGATGCTGTGCGGGGTCGCCCACGGCCATCTGGGCCTCCCACACACCGCTCCAGTCGCCGCTTAGAATGCGGTATCCGCCGAACCCGGCCGTGGCGACCACGGCCTTCATGTTGGGAGCCTCGAGGTCCTTGCGCAGGTCCTGGATCAGGTTGACCAGATGGCTCTCGTACTCCTCCTTGCTCGATCCGCGGTCCTTGTGGCCCTGGAACCAGCAAAAGCCGGTGAGTTCGTATCCCTGTCCCTGGTAGCCGGGCACGTATTCGCCGATGTTCTCAAGCGTTTCGCGCACGCCCTTGAGCATGAGGCGGTACTCCAAACCTTCCCACTCGCTCTCGGGGTCGAACTTGCCGCTGGAGGGCGGCCGGAAGTCGGAGGCCAGCGAGCGGTTGCCCATGGCGGTCTTGATCAACAGCACCTGCTCGTCGTGGTAGGTACCCATCACGAAACCGAAGCCAAGCTCCGGTCCGATGCTGCCGCCGTTGGAGGTGGCGGTAAGCGGGCCGCTCTTGTCGCCCTTGAGAACCCTGGCCTCCCTGAAATGTACATCCTGGCGGACGGTCCACTCGCCCGCCTCGTCGACTAGGAAGGGAAACTTGCCGTCCTTTTTCGTGAGCGTGACCAGGTCGCCCTTGCCGACGAGATCCACCTGCTCCAGCCACAGGGCGGCCGATCCTCCCCTGAGATAGGTGATGGTGAGCGGATAACGCTGGCCGGCCTCTAGGGTGACCTTGGTGAGTGCGGGTTGTCCGTCGGTCTCCTTGCGGTAAACTTCGCGGCCGTTGACTTGAGCGACCGCGTGGGTGCTGTCGCCAAAGCCGACGTGCACCAGATAGGAGCCGGTTTCGGGGACTTCGATGAAGGCGCGGGCGACCGTCGTGCAGGCACCTTCGAGGGCGGGGACGGTCGCCGCCACCTGACCCAGCTTCATGGTGGTGCTTTCAGCCGGCTTGAGCTTGGTGTAGTCCGCCTTCGGATCGTAGGCACCCTTGTGGATGGCGACCACGGCACCGGTTGGCGATGACTCGTCGGCGGACTGGAAAAGACCGTGGGAGCGGAGAGCCGGGATGTTTTTCCAGAACCACTTGCAGGCGCCCTTGCTGCGCTGGGTGCCGGCCGGCATCTGGCCGGGAATGATGGCTGGATCGGCGGACAGATAGACGGCGGGGTGGGGAGGCCGGGCTCCCTGGATGTCGCCCATGCCGACCATGTTCGATTGTCCGGCGAGGATGTAGACCTTGACGGGTTTGTCGGAATTGCCGGGCTTTCCATCGGGGCGGGAAAGTTCGAGGGGCACCGGAGCGGCGTGCAGGGCGAACAGCGAGAGGGTGGCCGCGAGGAAGCTGATGGGTTTCATGATCCGGGTTGACGGGGGATGGAGGTTTGGAAGTGGCCAGTGATACGCAGGTCGTGCGGGCGTTTGATCATGGAGACGGCGCGGCGTCGCTGGCGTGATTTCCCCGGCACGAAAAAGCCCGGCGATCCAGTGGATGGCCGGGCTTCTGAGAACTGACGAGGCGCGACCGGGTCGCGCGCCGGCTCAGCCGGGGATGAGGTCCTTCACCGCCTCGCGCTCTTCCTTGAGCTCGGCGACGGTGGCGTCGATCTTGCCCTGGCTGAAATCATTCACCGGGACGCCCTGCACGACCTCCCAGCTGCCGTCGGCGTTGGTCTTGATCGGCATGGAGGTGATGATGCCTTCCTCGATGCCGTAGGAGCCGTCGCTGGCCACGGCGACGCTGTGCCAGTCGCCCTCGGGGGTCGGGGTGATGAGGCTGACGACCGTGTCGAGCGCCGCGTTGGCGGCCGAGGCGGCGGAGGAAGCCCCGCGGGCCTTGATGATGGCGGCACCACGCTGCTGGACGGTGGTGATGAATTCGCCCTCGAGCCACTCGCGGTCGGTGATGACCTCGGTGACCGGCCTGCCGTCGATCTTGGCATTGGTGAAGTCGGGATACTGGGTCGCCGAGTGGTTGCCCCAGATGCACAGGTTGGTGACCTGCGAGGGGTGCACGCCGGCCTTCTTGGCGAGCTGCGACTTGGCGCGGTTCTCGTCGAGCCGGGTCATGGCGAAGAACTGGTTCTTCGGCATGCCGGAGGCATTGGCCATGGCGATCAGGCAGTTGGTGTTGCACGGGTTGCCGACCACCAGCGTGCGGCAGGTCGGCTTGGCATTGGAAGCGATGGCCCGGCCCTGGCCGGTGAAGATCTTGCCGTTGATGCCGAGCAGGTCGTTGCGCTCCATGCCGGCCTTGCGCGGCACCGAACCGACGAGTAGCGCCCAATCGGCGTCGCGGAAGCCGGCATTGAGGTCGGCGGTGGCGACGATGCTGTTGAGCAGCGGGAACGCGCAGTCATCGAGTTCCATGACCACGCCTTCCAGCGCGGGCAGGGCGGGCTCGATCTCGATCAGGTTGAGGTTGACCGGTTGGTCGGGTCCGAAAACGGAGCCGGAGGCGATGCGGAAGAGCAGGGCGTAGCCGATGTTGCCGGCGGCGCCGGTGATGGAGATGGTGATGGGATCCTTCATGTGAGTTGTCGGGTGGAATTGACGGCAGCGAGGTAGTCGAGACTTGCTGTGTGGGTCAACCGTATCCGGACCGGATCGGAGGCGGTGAGGCGGTTTTGGTGGAATGTGCGAAGTGCGCAAATCGCCGGAATACCGGGCTCCTCAGAGCACCGGAGCGGCGAGGCGGGCGGCCCGGCATGCGAGCCGGAAGAGGACATGACTTTTCGTGAAATCCTCCATCTCGACCTCGCGGGACCGATCGAAATCCTTCTCCAGCATTTCCGTGAGTTCGCCGATGAATCCGGTGTCGGTGGTCACGGCGGTGATCTCGAAGTTCAGGCGGAACGAGCGGTTGTCGAGGTTGCCGGTGCCGACAAAGCCGTAGCGGTCGTCGACGAGCATGACCTTCTGGTGAAGGAAGCCCTCGTGGTAGCGGAACAGCCGGATGCCGTAGGGGAGGGTTTCCTCATAAAAAGTGAAGGCGGCGAGCCAGACCATCCGGTGGTCGGCCTTTTCGGGAAGCAGGATCCGCACATCGACCCCGCGGATGGCCGCGGTCTGGAGAGCGGTCAGCACGCCGGCGTCGGGGACGAAATAGGGAGAGGTGATCCACAGGCGCTGCTTCGCGCTGTTGCAGGCTTCGGCGACGATCAGTTGCCACGAGTCCGCCGGATCCGCCGGGCCGGTGGGGAGGATGGCGGTGATCTCGTCGTGGGGTTGCGGGTCGCCGTCCCAGTCGAGGCCGGTGATGCGCTCGTCGGCGGCCCAGTTCCAGTCCTCCAGAAAGACCAGCTGGATGGCCTGGACGGTGGGTCCGCGGAGCTGCAGGTGGGTGTCGCGCCATGCGCCGAACTTCTTGTCGCGGCCGAGGTACTCGTCGCCGACGTTCAGGCCTCCGATGAAGGCCTCGCGGCCGTCGACGACGACGATCTTGCGGTGGTTGCGGAAATTGATCTGGAGGCGGGACCACCAGAAGCGGTTGGTGCCGAAGGAATGGCACTCGATGCCCGCGTCCTCCATCTCGGCCAGGTAGGCGTTGGGGAGCTTGTGGGATCCGATTTCATCGAAAAGGAAGAAGACCCGGACACCCTTGCGGGCGCGCTCGATGAGGGCTTGCTGGAACTTCCTCCCGACGAGGTCGTTCTTCACGATGAAGAAGTTGACCAGCAGGTAATTCTCCGCCGAGGCGATGGCGCGGAAGATGGCGGTGAAGGTTTCGTCGCCGTCGATCAGCAGTTCGATGTCGTTGCCCTTGGTGAAAGGAAGTCCTCCGAGGGTCCGGGCGGCCCGGCCGAAGGCGTCGTCGGGCTCGAGCTCGTATTCCCTGAGCCGACGGTGGAGGTCCTCCAGGGTCCGGCGCACGTCCTCGTCCTCGGAACGGCGTGCCCGGACGTAGCCCGTGAAGCGCCGCCGACCGGCGATCCAGTAGAAGGGAATCGCCAGCCACGGCAGCACCGCCATGCAGACGATCCAGGCGATCGTGCCCTGGGCCGTCCGGCCGTGGATCAGCACGTGCACGATGTGCCCGATTCCGATCGCGTGGAGCAGCACGAGACCGAGCAGCGTCAGGAACGGGGGTGAAACAAGTTCAGGCACCGCCCCTTTCTAGCAGTCCCGGGCGTGGGTGAAAGCAGGAACCGAGCCTCGTCGGCGCGCATCCGGGCAGCTACAAGCGGGCGTGACCCTCGAAGTCTCCACACCCGCACTCCTGTTCCCGGCGATCAGCCTCCTGTTCCTGTCGTTCACCAACCGCTTCCTCCACCTGGCGGCATTGATCCGCCAGCTCTACGGCGCGTGGACGACCGAGCGGGATGAAACGCTGATGCGGCAGATCTCCAACCTGCGACGCCGCCTCACGCTGATCCGCTGGATGCAGTTTTTCGGGGCGGTGAGTCTGTTTCTCTGCGTGGTGTCGATGCTCGCGGTCATCGGTGGCGTCCAGTGGCTGGCGGTCTCGTGCTTCGGAACCGCGCTGGCGCTGATGGGGTTGTCGCTGGCCTGTCTGATGGTCGAGGTCTGGATTTCGGGCGGTGCCCTGCGCATTCTGCTCAAGACGCTCGAGACGCGGCAGGGTGGCGAGTGAGTCCATGGCACATTTGCTTTCCCCATATCGCTTGTGATGCATCGATGATGAAAGAATTGTTATTTTAGGTTGACCCAATTGCGGGAGATATGTATTCCCACGCCCGCAACCGAATCCTGCCATGAATTATTCAACCGCCATTACGAAGCTCAGCGCCCCTTGCATGATTGCAGGTTTGGGTCTCGAGGAGGTGGTGGATGCTCCAGGTTTTCTCATGCTTGAGAAGTTTGGTCATGGTCTCCGTTCCTGCCCGAATGACTGCGGGAGCCGGTGTTTGTCCTCGAGAGGCGGTTGACGCCTCGATTCACGGATTCAAGACGCCCGCTCCCCACTGGGAAGCGGGCTTTTTTGCGTCCTTGTGATCCGGTGAAGCTGGATGAATCCCAATATTCAAACCTGAATTCGCGGCCTCATGTCGAACCCATTGAAACACGAAATATCCTGATTCGAGAACATATCATGTCTCACGAGGCGTGGCTTGATCCGCTGTTCATTCGTCCGATGCACCATGGGTGCGGGAGGCGGTGTGCTGAGCGACGGGTAAGTTATGTCTTCGAGCAAAAATGTTGGCCTTGGTGTAGTGGTAGCATCCCGCAGTGTGATTGCGGCGGGGCCGGTTCAAGTCCGGTAGGTCAACCCAAACACTCTTCCATCCATGACGACTCCATTCCTCCATCAACTTTCCGTGCTGGTTCTGAACCGGCACTGGCTGGCCATCGACGCGGTCACTCCCGCGGACGCCTTCCTTCATCTCGCCTCGGGCAGTGCCCGTGCACTGCGGATCGAAGACGGGTCGGTCGAACCTCTCGACTGGGAGGCCTGGCTGGCACTGGATGCGGGCACTCGATCCGTCGGAACTCCCCGCGGGCCGGTCCGGATTCCTGCCGTCCTGGTGCTCAACCACTTCGATCGGGTGCCGATGCACGTGCCAAGCTTCGGGCTCGACGGTCTCTGGATGCGCGATGGCGGGCGGTGCCAGTACACCGGTCGCCGGCTTGCCCGGCACGAGGCCGACATCGACCACGTGATCCCGCGCTCGCGGGGCGGCGTGGACGGCTGGGAGAACTGCGTTCTTTCCGACAAGGAGGTGAACCGTCGGAAAGGTGCGAGGACTCCCGAGGAAGCGGGGCTCAGGCTGCTCAGGCAGCCCGCCGCGCCGCAACCGGTGCCGAAAGTCGTGCGACTCAGGAATCTTTGGAAGATTCCTGAATGGGAATTCTTTCTGAGCACTGGCTCAGCTTCCTCAAGAAGTAGGGGCCAACCCCAGGGAGCGGAGCTTCGGCTCCGCTCCCGAACCCCTTTTCAATCGGAATGAAATCAACACTCACAGGCGAAGATCTGATCGCGGCGGGCTACCGTCCGGGTCCGGTCTTCAAGGAAATGCTCGCTCGCGCCGCGGAATACGAAGCGCGTGGCGTGAGCGGGAAGAAGTATCTTCTCAAGCTCCTGCGCCGCGACTTCGAACCGCCGCCGCCCAAGGCGGTGCTGCGGAAGAGGGCCGTTCCCTTTACCGAGGCGATCCGCCCGGCGAGCAAGGAGGAGCGGGAGAACGTCGCGGCCGTCCGAACCAGGATGGATGAACTCCTCAAGGTCCCGGTGATCCAGCGTGGCGCGATCATGCCGGATGCGTGTCCGGCAGGACCGGGCCGTGCCGTGATTCCGGTGGGCGGAGCAATCGCCGTGGAGAACGCGGTGATCCCGTCCGCCCACTCGGCCGACATCTGCTGTTCGATGTTTGCGACCTTTTACGAGGCCCGCAGCACGGTGGCGAAGGAACTCGATGCCCTGACCTCGGCGACTCGCTTCGGCATGGGGCACCGGCATCTCGACGATCTGGTCGAGGACCCGGTGCTCGATCATGATGTGTGGGGCAATCCCTTCCTCAAGGGGCTGCGTGACCGTGCGCATGCGCACCTTGCGGACCAGGGCGACGGCAACCACTTCGCCTACGTGGGCGAGGTGGCGGTCGATGAACCGATGCGCGCGATGCTGCGGCTGGCGGGTTACGAGGATCTGGCCGGGAAGCTTGCTCAGCCGAGCTACCGGGTGCTGGTGACCCACCACGGTTCGCGGGGTCTCGGTGCGGCGGTTTACAAACGTGGCCAGCACGCGGCGCTGAAGCACACCGAGCGCGAGGCGGATCGAATCCCGCCGGCTGCGGCCTGGCTGGATATGAAGTCGGACGTCGGTCGCAACTACTGGGAAGCACTGAAGTATGTCTCGTTGTGGACCAGGGCAAACCACGAGGTGATCCATCGCCGCTTCCTTGAGCGGATTGGCGGGGTGTCATCGGCCGAGGTCGGCAACGAGCACAACTTCGTCTGGCAACGGGGTGACATGTTCATGCACGGCAAGGGCGCGACGCCGGCGTGGCGCGACTCGGATGGTCGGCCCCGGCTCGGCTTGATCCCGCTGAACATGGCGGAGCCGATCCTGCTGGTGCTGGGTGGCGACCGTGAGGAGTTCCTCTCCTTCGCGCCGCACGGTGCGGGGCGGAACATGTCGCGGACGGCGCTCAAGCGGCAGTTCCCAAGTGAGGACGCCCGGCGTCATCAGATCGAGTCGTCGACCGATGGCATCGACGTGCGTTGGTACTGCGGAAAGCCGGACCTCAGCGAGACTCCGGTGGCCTACAAGAATGCCGCCAGTGTCACGGCCCAGATCCGTGATTTCGGACTGGCGGAGATCGTCGCGCAGATCCGTCCTCTCGGCTGCATCATGGCGGGTGACGTTCCGAAACCGTGGCTCAGCCGCGAGGAGGAACTCACGCCGAAGCAGAAACGCCAGATCCAGCATCGCAAGGAGCGGCGCCGGACGAACCAGGAGATGAAGGAGTGGTGAGTGCGACCCGACTTCAATGCCTTTCGCGGCTTGGGGTCTGGCTTGCCGGAAACGAAGGATACGGCATCATCCGGTGGTGGAACTTTTCGGTGACGGCAAGGAGAAGAAGGCGCTCAGCGTGACCCAGCTCGTGCGGCGGATGAAGAATCTGCTGGAGGTCGAGCTGGGCGAGCAGTGGGTCGAGGGCGAGGTGTCGAACCTGCGCAAACAGGGCAGCGGGCACTGGTATTTTTCGCTCAAGGACGAGAAGGCCCAGATTTCCTGCGCGATGTTCGGCGCGCGGCGGCGGCCGGGGGCGGAGGTTCTGGAGGATGGGGTGAAGGTCCGCGTCTTCGCCGAGCCGAGCGTCTATGAGGCGCGCGGGCAGCTGCAGATCATCGTCCAGAAGGTCGAGGTTGCGGGGGTCGGCGAGCTTCAGGCGCGCTTCGAGGCGCTCAAGCGGAAGCTGGATGCGGAGGGCTTGTTCGCGGCGGAGCGGAAGCGGGAGTTGCCCGCGTTTCCGATGCGGATCGGTCTGATCACCTCCGGGACCGGTGCGGCCATCCGCGACATCCTCAACGTGCTGGAGCGGCGCGCGCCGTGGGTGGAGCCGGTGCTCCTGCCGGTGCGGGTGCAGGGCAAGGGCGCCGAACGGGAGATCGCCGGGGCCATCCGGCGGATGGGTGAGCCCGAAAAGTACGACCTGCCTCGTGCCGACGTGCTGATCGTCGGGCGCGGTGGCGGCTCGCTGGAGGACTTGTGGAACTTCAACGAGGAGATCGTGGCGCGGGCGATCGCCGGGTGTCCGATCCCGGTGATCTCGGCGGTCGGGCACGAGATCGACTTCACCATCGCCGACTTTGTCGCCGACCTGCGGGCGCCGACGCCGAGTGCGGCGGCCGAGCTGGCGGTGCCGTCGGGCGATGAGCTGCGGGGCCGGATCGATGCCTTGCGGAGCCGCCTGGGGCGCCGCGTGGAGGATCGCCTGGGTCGGCTCGACCTGGTGCTGGAGAACGCACGGCGGGGCGTGCTTTCGCGCGGCGGGGATCGCCTGCTGCGCGAGCCGGCGATGCGGGTCGACGGGCTCAGGGAGAGGCTTCGGGGGGCGGTTCAGGCATCTTGGCGCGACCGCGTGCTGGAAGTCCGGGCGGTGGCTCGGTCGCTGGAAACGGTTCGGCCGGAGCGGCGGCTGGAGCGTCAGCGCGAGGCGGCGGTCGACCTGTCGCGCCGCCTTTTCCGGGCGGTCGAGCAGCGTCTGGCGGGCCAGGAGGAACGCCTGGATCATCTGCGCGGACTGCTGCGGGCGCTCGGTCCGGAGTCGGCGTTCGAGCGGGGCTTTTCGATCACGCTCGATCATGAGGGCCGGGCGGTGCGTTCGGTGGACCAGGTGCGGGAGGGTGCCGAGCTGCGGACCAAGCTCCGCGATGGCGAGGCCGTCAGTGAGGTGCGCAAAATCGACCGGCGCGAGGGTTGATGTCGGCGGCGATTCCTCCCGAGATCCTGCTCCGGGCCTACGGCCAGGGGGTGTTTCCCATGGCCGAGGAGGGGGAGATCCTGTGGTTCTCTCCGACGTTCCGGGGTGTCATCCCGCTGGATGAGCGCTTTCATGTGCCCAGGGGGCTCAGGCGCGCTCTGAAGAAGCGTCCCTTCGAGATCCGGCGCGACACCGCCTTCGAGGCCGTGATGCGGGCCTGCGCCGAGCGCGCCGAGACATGGATCGACGAGACGATCGTGGCCAGCTACGTCGGCCTGTTTGAGCAAGGATTCGCCCATTCGGTGGAGTGCTGGGACGAAGAGGGGCTTCAGGGCGGGCTCTACGGGGTCCGGATCGGCCGGGGCTTCTTCGGCGAGAGCATGTTTTCCCGGAAAACCGATGCGTCGAAGATCGCGCTGGTGCACCTGGTGGATTGGCTGAAGAGCGAGGGGGCGGTGCTGTTGGACACCCAGTGGATGACCGATCACCTGCGGCAGTTCGGTGGCTACGAGGTGACGCGGGATGATTATCTGAAGATGCTGGGAGCGGCTCTCGGCGGGGACGGGTGAGGTCGACGGCGCGTCCCGGATGCGGCCATAAGCCTTGTCATCCATGCCGGGGACTCCGCATGGTCCGGGGCGTGATTGTCAGCAAGCTCTCCACCAGCACCTCCGCCTTGATCGAAGCATGATTCCCAAGTGCTTCATCCAGACGTGGAAGACCCGGACGATTCCCCGACGCTACAGGGCCTTCCAGCGCCGGCTGAGGAAGCTGCACCCGGACTACGAGTTCCGGTTTTTCGCCGACGATGAGGTTGAATCCTTCGTGCGGCGGGAGTATCCGGAATTTTCCGAGGCCTATGATGCCTTGCCGGATGTCATTTCCCGGATCGACCTTTTCCGTCTGCTTGCGGTCCACAAGCACGGGGGCTTCTATCTGGATATCGATGTGCTTCCCCACAAGCCCTTCGACGAGCTTCTGAATCACCATGCGGTGTTTCCGTTCGAGCGCTATGCCGACCCCTTCTTCGCGGCGCGATACGGCACCCTTGAGATGATCGGGCAGTATGCCTTCGGTGCCGAGCCCGGGCATCCCTTCCTGATGGCCTGTGCCGAGAACATCCGGAAGGTGGCTCTGGAGCCGGACTCCCTGCGCCTCCCGAGCTCGTCGGATCTGGCAAGCCTCCCCGAGATCATGGGCAATGCCCACTCCTTCCGGGTGCTTTACACCGCGGGGCCGGGCATGGTTACCCGCACTTTCATTGAGTCGCCCGAGTCCCGGGGCGGGCTCAAGCTTATCGCCGCCCTTGATGAGCGGAATCCCGAGCTGGTTCGGAAGGTGACCCTCAGTTTCGGCAACTTCGCCAGCCACCAAGTCACCGGTTCCTGGCTCACCGGGATGCCGCTCAGGGAGATCATCCTTGTCCGCCTGGTGGCCAGGTTGGTCCATCGTCGGAATGCCCGCCTGCTCCGAAATGCGGCACCCGCGACCTCCTCGGAGCTGGTCACGGTGGATTGCCTGTGCCGCGAAGCCGGTGTGGCCGCGGTCAATCCATCCGTTCGATCTGCCGGCGCAGGTCGCTGAGGCCCTGCTCCATCTTGCTCAGGGTCTCCTTCACGGTCTCGTAGCGGGACTTCTGCTCCTCCGGGTCCGGCAGGGTCGAAAGTTCCTGCATGGTGGAGACGATGATGCCGATGAAGAGGTTGAGGATGGTGAAGGTGGCGATGACGATGAAGGGGACGAAGAACGACCAGGCCCAGGGGTGGACCTCCATCACCGGACGGACGATGCCCATCGACCAGCTTTCCAGCGTCATGATCTGGAAAAGCGAGTAGAGGCTCGCCCCGAGGGTGCCGAACCACGCAGGGAAGGTTTCGCCGAACAGGTTCGTGGCGAGGACTCCCATGGTGTAGAAGAAGACCGCCATCACGACGATCACGCCGGACAGCCCGGGAATCGCGTGGATGAAGGCGGCGATGACTTTCCGCAGCTGCGGCATCACGGTGAGCAGCCGCAGCACCCGGAGGATGCGCAGCGAGCGGAGCACGGCCCACGGGCCGGCGTTGGGGACCAGCGCGATGGCGACGACCAGGAAGTCGAACCAGTTCCAGCCGTTGCGCCAGAAGAGGCCGCGATAGGCGACGAGTTTGATGAGGATCTCGGCGATGAAGACCAGCAGGCAGAGCTTGTCGAGAACCAGCAGCAGGGTCCCGGCCCGGTCCATCATGGCCGGGCTCGTTTCGAGACCGAGAATGAGGCCGTTGAGCAGGATCACCGCGATGATGAGCCGCTGCATGGCAGTCGACTCGATCCAGCGGGCGAGGGAGGCCCGGCGGTTCGGTTCAGGCAGGCGCTCGAGGAGGCGGATCAGGTCTTGCTCGCTCATGGTGGTGCTGGGGCGGCGGGACGATCCGGCATGCAGGGCCCGCTGGCAAGTTCCTGGCGTTTGGCACGGAAAAGGCTCACATCTCCTTGACCCCTGCGGTCCGCCGTCACAGCGTCGCGCCGCCCATTCCCGAGTCATGAACATTCACGAATATCAGGCCAAGCAACTCTTTGATCAGTATGGCGTCCCGAGTCCGCAGGGGAAGGTGGCGTCCACGCCGGAGGAGGCGGCCGGGGCGGCCAGGGAGTTCGCGGGATCGAAGCTGGTGATCAAGGCCCAGGTGCATGCCGGCGGGCGCGGCAAGGGGCACTTCAAGAACGGCTTTCAGGGCGGAGTCCACCTGATCGACTCGCCCGAGCAGGCGGCGGAGTTCGCCGGGAAAATGCTCAACGAGACCCTGGTGACCGTGCAGACCGGCGAGGAGGGTCGCCTGGTGCGCAAGGTGATGGTCGCCGAGGCGGTCGATATTTCCCACGAATACTACCTTTCCATCCTGATGGACCGCGCGACCTGCCGGCCGGTGATCGTCGCCTCGACCGAGGGCGGCATGAGCATCGAGGACGTCGCCCACGAAACTCCGGAGAAGATCATCCGCCAGTATGTCCATCCGCTGCTCGGCCTTCAGGGCTACGAGATCCGCAAGTTGGCGGCGGCGCTCGGGCTTTCCGGCGATTTCGCAAAGCAGTTCGGAAAGCTCCTCAAGAATCTCTACAAGCTCTTCATCTCCTGCGATTGCTCGATGCTGGAGATCAATCCGCTGGTCACGACGCCCGACGGCCGGGTGCTGGCGCTCGATGCCAAGTTCGGCTTCGACGACAACGCGCTCTACCGCCATCCGGACATCGTCGCGATGCGCGACACCGAGGAGGAGGACCCGCGCGAGGTGGCCGCTTCGGAGTATGATCTCAACTACATCGGTCTCGACGGCAACATCGCCTGCCTCGTGAACGGCGCCGGCCTGGCGATGGCGACGATGGACATCATCAAGCACTACGGCGGTGATCCGGCGAACTTCCTGGACGTCGGTGGCGGCGCCTCGAAGGAGCAGGTCGCGGCGGCCTTCAAGATCATCCTCGGCGACCCCAACGTGAAGGGGATCCTGATCAACATCTTCGGCGGCATCATGGACTGCAATGTCATCGCCGAGGGCGTGGTCGCCGCCGCCAAGGAAACCGGCCTGCCACTGCCGCTGGTGGTCCGGCTCGAGGGCAACAACGTCGATGCCGGCAAGGCGACGCTCGAGGCGAGCGGCCTGAACATCGTCTCGGCCGGAACCATGGCCGATGGCGCGCAGAAAATTGTCGAGGCGGTTTCCTGATTTGCGATTCACGAGGCGATGACTCACCGCGAGTTCTACGACTGGCAGACCATGGGTGGCGGCGCGGACGTCACCAAGCTGGTCGGCGCGCTCGAGGACCGTGGAATCCCGTGGTGCATGATCGGAGGCCTCGCGGTGAACCATTGGTCCGAGGAACCGATGGCGACGGCCGATGTCGACCTGGTGATTGCGGCGGAGCGCATCGAGGACGCGGTGGAGGTGCTCACAGGTGAGGGTTTCCGCGAGGAGCGCTTCGAGTGGTCGGTGAACCTCAAGGGTGAATCGAAAGTGAGCATCCAGATCAGCACCGAGGCGTTTTATCAGGAGTTTCCCACGAGGTCGGTTCCGGCCGACGTTCACGGCATCTTGATGCGGGTGGCGTCGCTGGAGGACACCTTGCAGGGGAAACTCGCAGCCTATCAGGATGCCGGGCGACGTCCCAGCAAGCGTCAAAAGGATCTTGCCGACATCGCGCGTCTGATCGAGGCCCATCCCCAACTTTCCGACCAATTGCCCGAAACCGTTTCCTCGAAACTCGAACACTGACACCGATGGCCATTCTGATCGACGAAAACACCAAGGTCCTGATCCAGGGCATCACCGGCAGCTTCGGCGGCCGCCACGCGAAACTGTCCCTCGAATACGGCACGCAGGTCGTGGCGGGCGTGACACCGGGCAAGGGTGGTCAGACCTTCGAGGACAAGGTGCCGGTGTTCGACACCGTTTCGCAGGCCGTGGCCGAAACCGGGGCGACGGCTTCCGCGATCTTCGTGCCGCCGGCCTTCGCGGCCGACGCGATCCTTGAGTCGGTGGACGCCGGCGTGGAACTCGTGGTGGCGATCACCGAGGGCATTCCGGTGATGGACATGATGCGGGTGAAGGAAGCCATGATGGGCTCCAAGTCGCGCCTGATCGGTCCGAACTGCCCGGGGGTGGTGACGCCGGGTCATGGCGAGAAGAGCCACGGCGGCTGCCGGATCGGCATCTCGCCCGGTTACATCCACAAGCGCGGCAATGTCGGCGTGGTGTCCCGTTCGGGCACTCTCACGTATGAGGCGGTCTTTCAGCTCACCAGCCTCGGCTATGGTCAGAGCACCTGCGTGGGCATCGGCGGCGATCCGATCAACGGCACCTCGCACCTCGATGTGCTGAAGATGTTCAACGACGACCCGGAGACCGAGGCGATCATCATGATCGGCGAGATCGGTGGCGACGCCGAGGCTGAAGCGGCTCGCTGGGCGAAGGACCACTGCAGCAAGCCGATTTGCGGATTCATCGCCGGGGCGACCGCTCCTCCCGGAAGACGCATGGGTCACGCCGGGGCGATCGTCGGGGGTGAGGACGACACGGCCGAGGCGAAGAAGAGGATCCTCGCCGAATGCGGCATCGCGGTGGCGGAAACGCCGAGCGACATGGCGAGCACGCTGCTGAAGCACTGGGGGAAGTGATCCCTCCGGATCGGGTCCAGTGGTTCGTAGTTCCGCCTTTAGGCGGTCCACGTGCACCGGTTCAGCCGCCCCGCGGCCGCGGGGCGGAACTACATACGCCGGTGGCGGGCCGCCTGATCGTGAATGGCACTCTTATCCTCGTTGCTCAGGCGCGACAGGTTGCGCAGCTGCATGCTCATCCGCTGGTTGCCCTTGAGCTGGTCTTGGTTCCGCAGCAGGAAATCCCAATAGAGCGTGGTGAACGGGCAGGCATTGTCACCGGTTCTCTTCGCGGGATCGAAGCGGCAACCGGCGCAGTAGTTGCTCATCCGCTGGATGTATTTCCCTGAGGCGCAGTAGGGCTTGGAAGCCATCACGCCGCCGTCGCCGAACTGCGACATGCCGAGGGTGTTCGGCAACTCGACCCACTCGACGGCATCGACGTAGATCGCGAGATACCACTCGTGCACTTCCTGAGGACGCACGCCGAGCAACAGCGCGTAGAGGCCGGTGATCATCAGGCGCTGGATGTGGTGCGCGTAGCCGTGCTCGAGCGTCTGTCCGATCGCCTGGCGCAGGCAGTTCATCTCGGTCTCGCCGGTCCAGTAGAACTCCGGCAGCGATTGATCGGCACCCAGCGCGTTGCGCTCGACGTAGTCGGGCATGTGGAGCCAGTAGACGCCACGGACATACTCGCGCCAGCCGAGGATCTGCCGGATGAAGCCCTCGACGGCGGCCAGCGGTGCCTTGTTTTCCTGGTAGGCTTTCTCGGCGGCGTCGATGACCTCGCGGGGGTTGAGCAACTTGAGGTTCAGCGACGACGAGATCAGCGAGTGATAGAGGAAGGGTTCATCGGTCCAGAGCGCGTCCTGATAGTCGCCGAAATTCGGCAGGCGTTCCTCGACGAAGGACCGCAGGTGGGCGAGGGCCGAGCGGCGCGTGACCGGCCACCGGAAGCTCTCGAGCGAGCCGGGGTGGTCGGGGAAATGGGTTTCAACGAGATCCATCACCCCGCGCGTGATCTCGTCGGGCTCGGAGTGGGTCGGCTCAGGGAGTTCGCCCGGCCCGCTCTTGCCGAAGCTCTTGCGGTTCTCCTTGTCGTAGTTCCAGTCGCCGCCGGTCGGCTTGCCATCCTCCATCAGGATGTCGTGACGCTTCCGCATCTCGCGGTAGAAGAACTCCATGCGCAGCGACTTCCGGCCTTCGGCATGCCGACGGAAGTCGTCGATGGTCGAGAGAAAGTGAGTGTCCTCAAGGATGTCGAGCGGGACCGAGAGCCGGTGGCACGCTCCCTCGATGGCTTGTTTCACCCGCCACTCGCCGGGTTCGACGATGCGGACCCGCTCCGGGTCGTGTTTCTCGATGGCCTTGCTGAGTTCGCCGGAGAGGCGGCCGCTGTGGTCGTCTGCGTCCAGCGGGGTGTAATCGACCTGAAAACCCTTGTCTTCCAGCCACTCGCGATGGTGGCGCATGGCGGAAAGGAAGAGGACGATCCGTTGCTTGTGGGACTTGACGTGGGTGGACTCTTCCGAGGCCTCGCACATCCAGATCAGGTCCTTCTTGGGGTCCGCATCGGCGAGCGCCGGACTGTCCGGGTCAAGCTGGTCGCCGAGGATGACGAGGAGGTTCCGCATGGAGAGGGATAGTTCGGGCCGAGAGGCTGTCCAGCGAAGAGGTTCGGCACTTGATGTATGTAGTTCCGCCTTCAGGCGGTCTTCTTTTTGCAGTTCAACCGCCTAAAGGCGGAACTACGTACAAAGGTGGCGGGCTGCTTGATGGGGTCGGAGTTGGTGGCTAGGCTTCCACCGTGATCTACCTCGATGCCAACGCCACGACTCCGATGCTGCCCGAGGTGGTGGATGCGATGCTGCCGTGGATGCGGGAGAATTTCCACAACCCCAACTCGTCCTATGGCCCGGCGAAGGAGGCGCGGAAGGCGATCGACGAGGCACGGGAAAAGGTGGCGGCGCTGATCGGTGCCGAGCCGGAGGAGATCGTGTTCACCGGTTGCGGCACCGAGAGCACCAACATGGCGCTCAAGTGGTTGTCGCGGGTGGTCGGGCGAAAGACCGGACGGGTGATCACTTCGGCAATCGAGCACAGCGCGGTGCTGCGGCCCATCGAGACGTTCGAGGAAGTGGGTTTTGCGGTCGAGCGGGTCGGCGTGGATGCCGGAGGGCGGTTGGATCTTGATGCCTTCCGCACGGCTTGTGAGGCAGCAAAAGAGGGCGGAGGGTTTGCCTCGGTGATGTGGGTCAACAACGAGACCGGCGTGATCGGGCCGATTGCGGAAGCGTGCGCGATCGCCAAGGACAAGGGGTTGGCGTTTCACACCGATGCGATCCAGGCGGTCGGCAAGGTTCCGATCGACGTGCGCGAGGTGCCGGTGGACTTCCTCTCGCTCAGCGCGCACAAGTTTTTCGGGCCGAAGGGGGTGGGAGCGCTCCATGTGCGGCGGGGTTGCCGGTTTGAGCCGATGATCCGCGGAGGAGGGCAGGAAGGTGGGCGGCGCAGCGGCACCGAGAACGTCGCGGGGATCGTGGGTCTTGGCGTCGCGGCGGAAATGGCACGCCAGCGCCTGGCTCATGACCCGGAGGGCGATGCCGTGCGCCGATTGCGCGATCGCTTCGAGGAACTCGTGGTCGAGCGGGTGAAGGGGGTGACCGTGAATGGCGACCAGATCCACCGGCTTCCGGGGACGAGCCACCTTTCCTTCGAGGGCTGCGAGGCGGCCGGGCTGCTCATCCTGCTCGAGGAGCGCGGCGTCGCGTGCTCTGCGGGAAGCGCCTGCATGACCGGCAAACAGAAGCCGAGTCACGTGCAGAAGGCGATGGGCTTCTCCGATGCCAAGGCCAAGAGCAGCCTGCGCTTCGGGATCTCGCACCTGGTGACGATGGAGGAGATCGAAAAGGCCGCCGAGGCCGTGGTGTCATCCGTCGAAAAGCTGCGCCGCGTTCAGGGTGGCAGTGCCGGACCGGTGGTGGTCTATTCGTGAGCTTGTGAAGATCCGGATCCTGCTGATGGCCCTGCTCGCCCCGCTGATGGCGGAGGATTGGAAACTGGTCTGGAGTGACGAGTTCGAGGGCGATTCCATCGATCGGGAGAAGTGGGGTTTCCAGGTGGGGAACGGTTTCTACAACTACGAGGCCAGGCAGTGGATCCACGGCTGGGGCAACGACGAGTTGCAGTACTACTCCGAGGGGAATGCGATCGTCCGCGACGGCAAGTTGGTCATTCAGGCGCGCAAGGAATCGCTGCATGGATGCGGCTACACCTCGGCGCGGATGCGGACCGTGACGCGCCAGGGCGAGACCCTGTTTTCGCAGCGCTACGGGCGGTTCGAAATTCGCGCCAAGTTGCCGGTGGGGCAGGGCCTGTGGCCGGCGATCTGGATGCTTCCCGACGACAATGCGTATGGAGGATGGGCGGCTTCGGGCGAGATCGACATCATGGAGGCGCGTGGGCAGGAGCCGGGAAAAGTGCTCGGGACGATCCACTACGGCGGTTGCTGGCCGGCGAATGTCCATGCGGGCGGCGAGTTTGTTTTTCCCGAAGGGAAGGGCATCGACCATTTCCACACCTATGCCATCGAGTGGGAACCGGGGGTGATCCGCTGGTATGTCGACGGGAAGCTGTTTTCCACGAAGCAATTTTGGTGGAGCACCTCGAAGCGCGGGCCGAACGGCGGCGAGAAGCCGGCGTCGGAGGCGGAGCTGAATCCGTGGCCCGCGCCTTTTGACAAACCTTTCCACCTCGTTCTCAACCTCGCCGTCGGCGGGCGCTTTCTCGGGCCTCCCGACCCGACCACACCCTTCCCTGCGGAGATGGAGATCGACTACGTGCGGGTCTACGAAAAGGAGGGCGGCGGCGGCGACCCGGCTCCGCGAGGCGAGGGCGAGTTGCCCTTCAAGTAGTTTTCCCATTCCCAAGGGCAGTCAATGGGAGTGGACATCAGGGCTCGGCGACGGTGTGGACCCGGAGAAACTCGGCGTCATCGAGACCCACCCATCGGTTGGAGCGCTCGGTGATCTGTTCGAGGTCGGGTCGCAGGCGTTCGGCGCGGACCCGGGTGGTTTCGCCGGTCGACCAATCGTCGTCGTTGCCGAGATCGGTGCTACGCTGGACTTCGGCCCTGCGGAAGGTCCGAGCCCATGGGTTCACTGAATACCGGATCGCGAGATAGGTTTGGCTCAGGTATTCCTCGAAGACCAGCGACGCTGCCTGCCGGGCATCGGAAACCTGTGGATCGAGGCCGAAGAAAAACTCGTCGAGATTGATCAAGCCGTCGCCGTCGTCATCGTCGCCCGCGACGAGGGCGGTGCGCGAGGGCGGAATGGTCGAGGCCATTTCGAAAGCGTCGGAGAGCTGGTCGCCATCGCTGTCCAGTTGGTCGTTCTGACCTTCATAGGAGCCGAGATCGACGGCGGCATTGGTGAGGCGCGGGAGGCCATCAAGGTCGAGGCCGGTGGTGATGAGCAGGTTGTCGCCGGTGTCGAGGGCCGCCGAGCCGAAGCTCAACCGCAGATCGCCGGGAGCGGCAAAGAAATCGGTGGGATCTGCCGGGCTGAGGAAGACGGGATCGGCGTCGACATTGCCGCCAAGGTCGGTGCCGAGGTCGGGATTCCAGGCGGCGCTCCCGCCGGAATGGGCGACGAGGTTGTGGCGGTGGTTGGTGGTACCCGACGCGGTCTGGAACAGCGAGGCGGAAGGGATCGCGGTGCTGGGCGCGCTGTCCGTGCGGCAGCGGTTGTTCCAGACGATGCTGTTGCCGAGGAAGAGCGCACCCTCGTTCCACACGGCGCCGCCGTCGCTCCGCGCGGAATTGCCGGAGAAGGTGCCGTTGATCACCCGCACGGTCGCCCCGGCGCGGACACCGAGGGCGCCGCCGAGGTAGGCGGAATTGCCCTGCCACAGGCAGTTTTCGAAGACCGGCGCCGAGCCGTTGCTGGCGAGCACGGCTCCGCCCCAACTGGAGAAACTCTGACAGGCGATGAATTCGCACGACTCGAAGAACGGCATCGAGCCATTCCCGATCCAGGCGCCCGCTCCACCACTGTATCTGGCGTAGCTGTCCATGAAGCGGCATCCGGTGATCACGGGGCTCGATCCGTCGAGGTGGAGGGCGCCGCCATCGCGCACGTTGATTCCTCCGCTGGCACTACCGCCGATGCCGCCGGCGATGGTGAAGCCGTCCAGCGTGCAATCGCTGCCGACACCAACGGCGGTCACCACGAGGAAGATCCGCGGCTGCGCGACATCCGTCGTGTAACCCTGCAGCAGGGTGGTTCGACGCCCGGGATCGCGCGCCGAGCGGGTCGTTTCGTTGCCGGCGAAGCCGCCGAACACCTGCAGGCCGCTGCGCAGCTTGAAGCTGGCGTCGTCGCTGTGGTAGCGCACTCCGGGACCGTCGAAGGGATAATAGGTGCCCTCGGCGACCCAGATTTCATAACCACTCACGAGTCGGTCGAGGGCCGACTGGAGCGACGGAAAGGCGTCGGCCCAGCTCAGTCCGCTGCCGCTGCCGGTGGCAGATGCATTCACGTGGACGCGTGTCGGGACGACATCCACGACCAGCCCCACCACGCTCCGGCGTCCCTGCGAATCCACCCCGCCGATCCCGAACTGGACGCGGCCGAAGCGGTCGGGAATCACCTCCATGGTCAGCGAACCGGTGGTCGGATCGAGTGCCGCTTCGACGATGCCAGCCGGCTCCATTGACGTGATCTCGAAGGCGACTGCCGATTGGTCGAAGAGCGGGGCGGTCTCGGCCAGGTCGACATGCGTGCCGCTGTTGGGTGTGAGTTGGAGGTCGATGGATGATGACAGAACGCCGGGTCCCGCGGGGGCCGTCTCGTAGCAGCCGAGGTCGGGTGCGGTGCCCTGTGGGCGCGGTTGACCGAGGAGGTCGGAGACCAGCGCCGTCGCAGCCCCTGCGTCGATCGCGGGAGAACCGGTGCGTGGCTGAAAGCCGGTGCCACCGGCCAGCGGCACGGCCGGGGTGCCGGCAGCGATGAATGACGGATCGATGTCGAGGTTTCCGCCCCCATCGGTGCCGATCGAGGGATCCCATGCCCCACTGCCACCCGAGTTGGCAATGAGGCAGGACGTGAAGAGAGTGTCGGGTGCCGCGCCGTTGTAGGTCGAGCTGGACGCGGATGCCGAATCGGTGCGACGCCGGTGCTGGTTGTTCCAAAGAATGCAGTTCGTGTAGCTCGCGAGGTTCTCGTCGGGGTAGTCGGTGTTGCTGACGGCACCGCCCTGCTCCCACGCCGTGTTCTCGGTGAAGGTGCAATGGACGGCCTCAAAAGTATCGGCCGCGTTCTCGATCGCGCCTCCGATGTCGGCCTGGTTTCCATGCAGCAGGCTGTTGTGCAGGGTGGCGCCGAGACCCGCGACGTAGAGCGCGCCCCCTCGCTCTGCCGCGTTGCCGGAGCAGGTGGAGGATTCCAAGGAAAGTCGTCCGCTGCTGTCGGCCAAGGCGCCTCCCCATACCGACCGATTGCCCCGGAACGCGCAGGCGCGGAACTCGACTTCCGAGTCCGTCATATGAACCGCCCCACCCTGGGAACTCGCCGAGTTGCCTGCGAACTCGGAGTTCTCGACCACCAAAGGGGCGCTCCCGACGACGCTTAGCGCTCCGCCGTAGGAGTTGCTGTTGCCGTAAAACCGGCAGCCGTGGAGGGTGGGTGTGGCATTGCTGACGAGCATGCCGCTGCCGAGTTCGCCGAATCCCGGGCCCGCCGCACCCGTGATCCAGATGCCGTCGAGACGGGTGGCCTCGCTCACGCCGACCAAAGCTGCCACCAGTCTCGCATTCGTGCCTCGCTGGTCTCCGGGTTGCACGATCACTCCGTCGGATTCCGGATCGATGTCGTCGCCACCGAGATCCGCGCTCATCACCGTCGGCCAGCGATCGGGATCGCGCTCTGCCATGGTGGTGGCACCGACCGGGAAGCCCCCGTAGATCTCAGTCCCTTCGCCGATCGGGAAGTAGGAGGAGGCATCGCCCGGAGTGTGGCCCGCACCCTGGTCCGGCGTGTGCACGCCGCCCGCCACCCAGATCGCGTAGCCGCTGCCGCCGAGGGCCAGCGCGTCCTGAAGGTGGGGGATGGCGTCGGCCCAGTTGAGCCCGGTGTCCGCTCCGGTGGCCGCCCGATCGACGAACACAACATCCGGAAAGACATCGATCACGATCGCGCGCCATGTCCCGACTCCTGAGCTGTTGGTCGCGCGTACGATCGCCACGAAATGGCCGATCGTGCCGGGCGGGACGGTCACATCGAGTTGGCCGGTGACCGGATCTATCTGCACGTCGAGGGGACCGGCGGGATGCAGTGAGTCGAGTGAGTAGCCGACGGCATCGCTGTCGAAAAGGTCGGCGACCGAGAGCGCGCCGGGCAGGACTCCCGCGTCGGGGTCCAGTTCAAGGCGTGGCTCGGGTCCCGGCGCCGCTGGACCCCCCTCGGTTTCGTGGGCCCCGAGATCGGGCCGGATGCCGCTGAGACGTGGCAGGTCACCGAGATCGAGTGGCAGGGGTTCCGCCGTGGTCAGATCGCCGTCCAGGTCGCAGGGGTCGTCGGGCAGCAGGGTCGGGTCCCCGGCATCGATGGCTGCCGATTGCGGACCGAGCCGAAAGTCACCGGCGATGGTCGGGGCCTGCTGCGGCGAGATCGGGATCAGGAAGGCGGGATCGCCGTCGAGGTTTCCGCCGCCGTCGAGGCCGAAGCCGAGATCCCACGTCGCGCTGCCACCGGAGCCTTCGACGAGGCAGGAATGAAACGTGATCAGAAGCTGGTTGTAGTCCGCCTGCGAAGCGGCGGTCGCCGACGGGAGATTGGTGGAATTGCCGGCCATGTTTCCTGAGAAGACCGAATTGTGGAATGACGGCGCGACCGGGTTGGAAGTGAAGGGGTAGTAGAAGGCACCGCCTCGAAAACCCGCCCGGTTGCCCGTGAAGGTGCAGTGGGAGTAGGTCCCCGGGCCGTTCCCCTGGGTGATGGCACCGCCGTCAGTCGCGGTGTTGCCAGTAAAGATCGAGTTGCTGATTCGAAGGTCCGCGGCGGAGAACAACAGGGCGCCTCCGGAGTTTCCGGTGTTGCCCCGGAACTCGACATTCGCGGCGATGAATGACGGACCGTTGGAGTTCACGGCGCCGCCTTGGGAACCCCGGTTGGCGGTGAAGATCGAGCGGCACAATTCGGTCGCACAGTTCGAGATCATCAGCGCCCCTCCGGAGCCGGCACATTCATTTCCGGAGAAGCTGCAGCCCTCGATTCGGAGATCGAGATCCGTCGCCTTGATCGCGCCGCCACCGCTCGCGCTGCGATTGCTTTCGAAGCGGGTGTCCACAAGCTCCAGCGATTGACCATCGGCCAGAATGGCTCCTCCGGATCCGAGCGGATCGAGGTCGGGTCCCGCCCGATTGGCGGCGAAGACGCACCCCCGGATCGATAGCTGGACGTTCAAGGCCTCGATCGCCCCTCCGTCACGAATGGCGGAACTCGACAGGCTGGCGGCGAGGTTGCCCTCGAATCGCGAGGCCTCGACGACCACGCTGCCGCCTTCAAGCTTGAGCGCACCTCCTCCATTGCCGCGATTTCCGGCGAAACGGCAGTCCCTGAGAGTGAGCTGTGGTGCCGAGGCGTAGATCCCGCTCCCTCCGGACGCACCCGTGATCGTCACGCCATCGATGGTGATGGGGGTCAGCGGAGGCACATACAGGATCCGGTTCGAGTTCACCCCTCGCTGGTCGGCGGCATCGGCGGTCCGGCCGTCGACCACGATGTCGTCCTGGCCGAGGTCGCCACTCAGGATGGTCGGATGCAGATCCGGATTCTGCGAATCGCGCGACGTTTCGTTTCCGGCGAAGCCACCATAAAGATTGGTGCGGGCGGGCACGGAGAACACTGCGCCGGGATTGTCCGCCACTTGCCCGGGCCCTTGGTCGGGGCGGTATTGGCCTTCGGCGATCCAGACATCGAGCGGGATCAACCCGATGCGCGGGACCTGAAGCGCGCTCTGCAGGTCGGGAAAGGCGTCGTCCCACGTCAATCCGGTTGCAAGCCCGGTCGCGGCGGCGTCGACATGGACGACGGAAGGGAAGACATCGATCTGCAGGGTTCGGAAACTCGTGGCACCCGCCGCGTTGGTTGCACCGACGATCACGGACACGGGGCCGAAGCGGTTGGGCAGCACCTCGAGGTCGAACTGTCCGGTCGTGGGGTGGACGCTGGCGGTGACGATGTCGGTTGGCACCACCTGTTCGATCCGGAAGCCGACGGCGGTGCCGTCGAAAAAGTCGGCCAGCTGGATCAAGGCGGGATGGCTGCCACTCAGGGGCTCGAGTCTCGGTCGGGGCAGGCTACCCACCGAGGCGGGTCCGGGTTCGATTTCGTGAGCGCCCATGTCGGTCGCCGCTCCCGCGACCCGCGGAAGTCCACCGAGGTCCTGCGGCAGCGGCTCGGCAAGATCGAGATCGCCGTCGGCATCGAGTTCGTCGGCGGGCAGCAGGGCGTTGTCGCCGGAGTTGATGGCTGGCGAGGTCGACGGCAGCCGCAGGTCGCCCAGGCTCGTTGGTGCACTGGCGGGATCGACGGGGAGCAGGAACTGCGGATCGAGGGCGAGGTTGCCACCGAGGTCGTGGCCCAGTTCGGGATTCCAGGCCGCACTGCCACCGGAATTCGCGATCAGGCAGTGGGCGAAGCTCGATTCGTGGCCTGTGCTTGAATCCCCAACCGAGGCGCGGGCGGTGCCGGTCTCGCCCCATGACCGATTGTTCCAGACGATGCAATGGGTCAGCTGAGGAGCGGCGGGGTTCGCGGTATTCGAGGTCTGGTTGTAGATCGCACCGCCGGTTCCCGCGGCATCGTTGCCGGAAAAGGTGCAGCCGTGGAAAACCGGCGTCGCGCTGTCGTTGTAAACCGCACCCCCGTCGCCGCCGGCATTGCCGCGGAATTCCGACGCAGACACCGCCAGTTCCGCCCCGTCGAGATGGATCGCCCCGCCGTCGTTGGTCGTCGCATTGCCGGCGAAGCTGGCCTGGACGATGCGCGTCACCGTGCCGCCGTCGAGGTAGAGCGCCCCGCCGTCGTAAGCCTGGTTGCCTTCGAAATCACAGCGTAGCAGGTCGATGCTTCCGAGCGAGCCGAAGATCGCCCCGCCGTAGCCGAATGTGCCCGGTGTCGCGTTGCCGGTGAAGCGGCAGTCGCGGGCCGACAGGGGGCTGCTGCGCAGCCAGACCGCGCCACCGCGATCGCTGCTGGTGGAGGCGAGATTGCGGAGGAACTCGCAGCCGGAAAGCTCTATCGTCGAGTCGGATGCCGCCACGCCGCCGCCTCCCGTCGAGCTCCTGTTTCCTTCGAAAACACAGTCGTCCATGGTGGTGCTGGTCCCGATCAGGCGGAGCCCGCCGCCGTCCTGCACGCCGACGTTTTCCTGGAAGGTGCAATCCTCAATGACGATATCGCCTCCGGAAAGGTGCGCGCCGGCTCCCTGCGTGGCCTGATTGGCAATGAAGTCGCAACGGCGCAGGATGATCTGCGAGCTGGTCGCGCGCAGTCCGCCTCCGTTCGTCGACCCGCCCGCCGCGCTGAAGGTCAGGTGCTCCACCACGACGCCAGCTGGCGCACCAGAAACTTCCAGCAACAGGTCGGAGTTCTCACCGACGACTTCGGTGGTGTCGGCGGCAAGCCCGTCGCCATCGGCATCGAGGTCATCGGCATCCACGTCGCCACTGAGGATGGACCTCGCTTCCGGCAGTCTCGAGGCGGAGTCCGTCGAACCACTGACGAAGCCGCCGCGCAACGACACGCCTGCCGGGAGGACGAACTTTGCGGAAGCATCACCGACAGTTCTTCCGCCTCCGAGATCCGGTCGATAAATGCCTTCGGCGATCCAGATTTCGTGACTGCCGCCTCCAAGATCCAGGGCGTCCTGAAGGTGGGGAATTGCGTCTGCCCAGGATAGGCCGGTGCCCGCACCCGTTGCCGTCGCATCGACATAGAGAACCGGCGGGAAGATGGCCACGAGGATGGTGGTGAAGGCAGCGGCTCCGTTCGCGTCGGTCGCGCGGGCCGTGATGGTGACCTCGCCAACCGCTCCCGGCAGAACGGTGAGATCCATCAATCCAGTGACCGGATCGACCGTAGCCTCGACGCGACCGAGTGGCGTCACGGACTCGATGGCAAACTCGACTGCGGTTTCGTCGAAGACGGTCGAGAGATCGACCAGCCCGGGATGAAGGCCGCTGCCCGGCGCGAGTTCGATCGGTGGGACCGGCGCCACCACGGATGGGCCTCTCGAACCCTCGTAGCAGCCCATGTCGGTCGTGCCGTTCTGGAGCCTCTCGGCACCGCCGAGATCCAGCGGCTGGGGTTCGTTGGTGATTCCGTCGCCATCGAGGTCGGCGCGGTCGGCCTCGATCGAGGAGTTGCTCCCCGTATCGATGCCCGGGGAAACTGCGGTGAGTCGAAGCACCTCGAATCCAAGTGCCGGGATCTCACCGACCGCCGGCAAGTCGACGAATTGCGGATCGGCGTCGACATTTCCTCCGAGGTTGAACGTGAGCGGCAGAACCCAGGCCGAACTCCCCCCGGAGTTGGCAAGCAGGCAATGACTGAAGCCGGTTCTGCTTTGTGAACTGGCTGAATGAGTGGCCGCGGGTGTCGTCGTGCTTCCGCTCGCCTCGTTGTTCCAGATGATCGAATTTCGGAAGGTCGGGGTTCCGAATCTTGAGACATTCAGGATCGCGCCGCCCTGGCTCGAGCGGTTTCCCACGAACGTGCAGTGGGTCGCCGTCAAGGTGGCGGATGTTCCGATGTACAATCCTCCGCCTGCGGTGGACGACTCGTTGGCCAGGAAGAGGCAACCGGACAGAACAAGCTCCGCGTTGGCCACACCTCCTCCGCCGAAGCGTGAGGCGCGATTTCCGGATGACGTGCAGCTGACCATGGTGACGTTCTGCCCCGACAGATAGAATCCTCCTGCATCGGTCGCTCGGTTTCCCTGAAACTCGCACCGGGCCACCACGAGGTCGGATGTGATCGAGTAGAGACCGCCTGCCGATGTGCCGGCTCCCGCCGTGATCACCAGCCCGTCAAGACGTCCGCCGCCGTAGGTTCTGTTGAATCGCACCACAGTCGCGGCATTGACGCCCACGATATGGGCTGCACGTGCGGTAATGCCGTCCCCGTCCGGATCGAGATCGTCCTGCTGCAAGTCGCCGCTGAGGATTGTCCGATGGCGATAAACATCGCGCTGGCTCCGCATCGTCTCCGTGCCCGAGAATCCACCATAGAGTTCGACCCCTGCATCCGGCTCGAAGCGTGATGAAGCGCTGTCGGGCATCTGCAGGGGGCCCTCGTCGGGATAATAGACACCCTCGGCGACCCACACTTCGTCGCCGGTCCGGGCCACCAGGAGAGCGGACTGAAGGTCGGCAAACGCGTTGGTCCATGACGAGCCATCGCCGAGGCCGCCGGAGACGTCGCGATCGACGTGAAAAATCGCCCCACACAGCGAGCCGGACATCGACAGCAGGAAGAGAGGGAGCCAGCGCACCGGAATTGAGATACACGATCATTCCGGGAGTTGTCGAGTTTGACGGGGTTGGACTGGGTCAGGCAGAGACGGCATGGGATTGGCGAATGGTTGGATCTCGCGCGAGTTTCGAAGAGACCCTCTGATTGGGTCTGCGGTACGGGTGGAAGGCGTGACCTTGAATGGCGCTCAGATCCGCCGGCTTCGGGGAACGAGCCACCTTTCCTTCCAGGGCTGCGAGGCGGCCGGGCTGCTGATCTTGCTTGAGGAGCCCGGCGTCGCGTGCTCCGCGGGTAGCGCTTGCATGACCGGCAAGCAGAAGCCGGGTCACGTGGGGAAGGCGATGAGCGGAAAAGCGCCTTGCATCGGCTAATTCACGGCGCTAAGCACCCGGCCCGCCCGGGCCTCCCGATTGCTGGATTTCGCATGAAGCTCGCATCCTTGCTGACACCTGATCAGGTCATCCTCGACATGCATGCCGAGGAGCACATTCCGGCCATCGAGGAACTCGTGGACCATCTGGTGGGGATCGGCAGCCTGCCGGCGGACCTGCGCGAGGAGGTCGTCGGATCCCTGCGCGAACGGGAGGAGCAGGTCAGCACCGGTATCGGCTACGGAGTGGCGATTCCCCACGCCTTCTCGGAGAACCTGGAGAACGTCGTCACGATGTTCGGACGCTCCAAGGCCGGCATCGATTTCGAGGCTCTCGACAACAGCCCGGTGCACTTCGTCATTTTGTTCGTCGTTCCCAAGAAGGACTACCACCTGCACCTGCAGACCCTGGCGGCGATCGCCAAGATGTTCACCAACTGCGAGATCCGCCGGCAACTGGCGGCTGCCGAGTGCCGGAACGAGATTCTGAACATTTTGGCTGGCAAGGCACCGAATAACGTCGCCTGACTCCGTGCATGACGCTGCTTCAGGAAATCGAGTCCGCCCTGGCGGATGCCTTCGAGAAGGTTCTCGGTGAGCGGGTGCCGACCCCGGTCGTGCCCTCAGCCGACCTGCGCTTCGGCGACTACCAGAGCAACGTCGCCATGGCGCTGGCGAAGAAGCGCAAGACCAACCCGCGGGCGCTGGCGCAGGAGGTGATCGAGGTGCTGAACCTCGACGGCCTCGCCGGGACGGAAATCGCGGGCCCGGGTTTCATCAACTTCCGGATCGAGCCCGGGACCTTCGCGCGCAAGGCGGGCGAACAACTCCGGGACGATCGCCTGGGTGTCCCCGACTGCGGGCACGGTCGGCGGGTCGTGGTTGATTTCTCCGCGCCCAATGTCGCCAAGCCGATGCACGTCGGCCACATCCGCTCGACCATTCTGGGCGACTCGCTCTCCCGCATTGCGGATTTCCTCGGCTACGAGGTGATCCGCGACAATCACATCGGCGATTGGGGCACGCAGTTCGGGATGATCCTGCACGGCTGGAAGACGATCCTCGACGAGTCGGCGCTGGAGGCGGATCCGGTGCCCGAGCTGCTTCGGGTCTATCGCGAGGTCAACTCACGGGCAAAGGAGGACCCGGCGGTGCTTGATACCTGCCGCTCGGAGCTGGTCGGCCTGCAGGCCGGCGACGAGGAGAACCTCGCCATCTGGCGGCGCTGCGTGGACCTGTCAAAAGAGGGGCTGCAGCGGATCTACGACCGGCTCGATGTGTCCTTCGACCACTGGCTGGGCGAGAGTTTCTACAACGAGCGCCTGCCGGGACTGGTCGACGAGTTCATCGACAAGGGGCTGGCCCGCGAGGACGGCGGCGCGATCTGCGTCTTTTCCGGCGGCGAGCTGCCCGACGACCAGGATCCCTTCCGCATCCACAAGGAAGATGGCTGGAAGGACAATCCCGCGATCATCCGCAAGGCCGACGGAGGATTTCTCTACGCCACCACCGACCTCGCGACGGTCGAGTACCGCATCGACGAATGGAAGGCCGACGAGATCTGGTATGTCGTCGGGGCTCCGCAGCAGCTCCACTTCCGCCAGATCTTTGATGCCTGCCGCCGGTGGGGCAAGAAGGCCGACTTCCACCACATCGCGTTCGGTTCCATCCTCGGTGAAGACCGCAAGCTGATGAAGACCCGCTCGGGGGACAACGTCCAGCTGGTTGACGTGCTCGACGAGGCCGTCGAGCGCGCCGCCGCGGCGATTGCCGAGAAAAATCCGGATCTCGGGGGCGACGAGGCCCGGGAAGTGGCGGAGATCGTCGGCATCGGCGCGGTGAAGTTTGCGGAGCTCTCCCAGCACCGGATGACCGACTATGTCTTCTCGTGGGACCGGATGCTCTCGCTGCAGGGGGATACGGCACCCTACCTCCAATACAGCTATGTGAGGATCCGTTCGATCTTCCGCAAGCTGGACCAGGACTTCGATGCCTCCTCGGTGAAGCTGGTGCTCGAGGCACCGGAAGAGATTCACCTGTCACGCCTGGCCCTGCGCTACGGGGAACTGCTGCCGACGGTGCTCGATGATCACCGGCCGAACCTTTTGGCAAATTACCTGCTGGAACTGGCGCGGGCCTTCCACTCGTTCTTCGAGGCGTGTCCCGTGCTCAAGGCGGAGGGTGTCGAATCCCGCGACAGCCGTCTGGCGCTGTGCGAGCTGGCATCGCGCGTGCTGAGCCATGGACTCGGCTTGCTGGGCATCCGCTGCCCGCAACGCATGTGACCGGATCATGGACCCACGCCGCCTGCCATTCTACGTCATCGGTCACCGGAATCCGGACACCGATGCGATCTGCTCGGCGATCGGGCACGCCGAACTGCTGCGCCGGACCGGCGAGCCCGATGCGATCGCCGCACGCTGCGGGTCCATCCCGCGGCGCACCGCCTGGGTGCTCGAAAAGGCCGGTGTCGAGGAACCGCGGCTGGTGACCGACGTGCGGGCGACCGCGCGGATGATCTGCCAGCCCGAGGTGGTGACCGCCGGTGCTGCCGACACCTTTTACGAGGCCTATCGCTCGATGCTCGCCCACGGCGTCCGCTCGGTGCCGGTCGCCGACGACGAGGGGAGTCCGATCGGGATCCTCCGCTATCGCGACCTGCTGGAGCTGCTCCTTCCCGGCGATGGCTCGGAACTGAATTCGCGAACGGTCCACGTTTCGCTGCTCAAGGTGGCTGAAACTCTCAAGGCCGAGTCGGTCGGGGCACCGCTGCCCGACGGGCGGGATCAGGAGGACCTGATCATGCTGGTGGGGGCGTCTTCGCAGAAGACCGTCGACCGCCGGCTCCGAAAGGCGGCGGAGGAGGGCAACATCCACCGCTATCTCGTCGTGTGCGGCGACCGTCCGGTGGTCCAGCACTATGCGATCGAGCGCGGCGTGCGCGCTCTTCTGGTCACCGGCGGCAACACGATCGACCCGTCTCTCGCCGATCTGGCGAAGGAGAGGGGGGTCGTGGCGCTGCGCTGCCGACAGGATACGGCGGGTTCCACGACGCTGATCCGATGCTCGCGGACGGTCGATCTGGTGATGGTGTCGAATTTCAGCACAATCCCGGCGAACGAACCGGTCTCCCGCTTGCGCAAGTCGGTGGCGTCGCTCGAGCAGGACATTTTTCCGGTGATTGACCCCGTGTCAGGGAAGATGATCGGCGTGCTCTCGAAGTCCGACCTGGTCGATCCGCCGCGGACCCGGGTGGCCCTCGTCGACCACAATGAATTCGCGCAGGCCGTGCAGGGCGTGGACGAGGCGCGGGTGGTGGAGGTGGTCGACCACCACCGCCTGGCCGGCGATCTCGTTTCCCGCGAGCCGATCCGCTTTCTCAACGAGCCGGTGGGTTCGACCTCGACGCTGGTGGGAAGGAAGTTCGAGCACCGGGACCTGGAGCCGAGCGCCGGAGCCGCGATGTGCCTGTGCGCGGGGATCATCTCCGACACGCTTTGTCTGACCTCTCCAACGACCACCGAACTCGACCGGACCATGCTCAAATGGCTGAGCGGCCTGGCCGGGATCGACCCCGAGGAGTTCAAGCGGGAGTTCTTCGCCGTCGGGTCGCTGCTGGTGGGCGGCACCACCGCGGAGGTGCTGAATGCCGACCGCAAGGAGTTCGATGACGACGGCGTCAAGGTGACCATCGCCCAGATCGAGGAGCTGGGGCTCGAGGCGCTCGAGGGTCGCCGGGAGGAGCTGATGGCGGCTCTTGAGAAGCTGATTGCCGAGGAGGGCTTCGATCTTGCGGTGCTGGCGGTCACCGACATTGCCAAGCATCACAGCGTCGTCCTCGCCGCGGGCGACCGGCGGCTCGTCGGCAACCTGCCCTTCGAGGAGGTGTCGCCCGGGTGCTTCAACGCGCCCGGGGTGGTCAGCCGCAAGAAACAATTGTTCCCCAGCGTGTGCCAGGCGGTCCGCCGTCTCGGTTGAGCCGGGTGATCTTCTGCTGCAAGGCGGATCCGTTACCGGCGGTCCTTGGCCCGCTGGTAGCGGGAGCGTCTTTCCGTGGCTTGCTTCTCGGGAGGAGGTTCGGGTGTTTCGGGTTCGGGCTCGGGTTCAACCGTGGGCTCGGGCACGACCTTCTGGCGCTTCACTTTCGGCCGACGCTCAAAGCTTGGCAGGCCGGGCAGCGGCATCTTCCAGCCGGTCCGGGTGAGCAGGGCCTCGGCGATGACCAGCGCGAGCAGGGCGATGGCCAGCCACAGCCGAAGGCCGATCTCGTGCTCGTTAGGTGGGCGTAGCCAGGCTTCGCCCAGGTCGAGCAACTCGCGACCTCCTGTTTGGGTGGCGACGGCGCGCAGCTCGGTGAGCCTCTCCGGTTCGAAGGCCCACTCGACCGAGCTGCCGACGGTGAGGGGACCGAAAGGAATCGCATTGGGCCCGATCCGGACGGCGCCGCGGATGATCGAGCCTTCGTCGAGGTCGCGGCTGACCGAAAAGTGCCCGGGCTCGATCCGGCGCCAAGGGATCTCGTAGGCGGTGTTGCCGCTGCCGCTTTCCAGCAGGCGGATCCCCGGTGGGGTGGCGGCGAGCTTGTCGCTCCACATTTCCGGGTCGTAGAGCAGGTCGAGGGTGAGGCGGGTGCCGTCGAGGCGGTGCCGGAGGCCGATGCCCGGTGGCAGCTCGAGCCCCATCAGCCAGCGGGTGAGGGTCTGGACGAAATCGCCGTAGCCATCCCACGCGCGGGCGGGCTCGGAGAAGTCACCACCGAGCGGAAAGGTCACCGCCGCCGTGCGCCCGAGACCGCGTCGGGCATGGGCCACCAGCGGGGCGACATACTCGTCGGTGGTCACCAGGGCCTGCGAGTCGCCTTCGCGCAGATAGGAAAGGTTGTAGCCGCCGGCCTGTGGCAGCCAGTCGATCGGCTTGGGCGAGACCTCCGCCCAGCGACCACTCGGCTGGGCGCCCACGGCTTCCTCGACGAAGGCGGAGCGGGCGATGGTCACGGTTTCCTGGGCGAAGATCTTCGGGATGTCGACGGCACGGTCGGAGAAGAAGATCCGCCCATCGCCGCGCTTGGCGATGTCTTCGAGCAGCTTGGCGTCGGGATCGGCCTTGGTTCCCAGCGCGATGACCGAGACCGTCGCGCCCTCCTTCTTCATCTCGGCGAGCAGGCGCTTGTAGTCGCCGGGTTCCTCCGAGTCCGCCGCGTCGGAGAAGAGGATCACGTGGCGGGTGCCGACGTTGGCCTTCTTAAGCTCATCCCAGGCGGCCTTGAGGCCTTCGTAAACAAAGATGCCGCCCCCCTGCGACTGGACCTTCCGGGCCCGCCCCATGAGCTTGTTCTTGTCGTTCCGGATCTGGGTCAGGGGGATGATCGTGTGGGGTGAGCTGTCGACCGCGAACACGCACACGCGATCCATCGGGCCGAGCAGGTCGATGGCATTGGCGGCGCCATTGTTGGCGAGGTCCATCTTGGTCTTGCCGCCGGCGACTCCCACCGACATCGAACCGGAGCGGTCGAGGACGATGGCAAGCGCCACCGCCAGCTTGCGGTGCTCGGTCTTGAGCTCCATCGAGATGGGAAGAAGGGGGTCGATCGAGGACTGGAAGTAGCCGCCGGAACCGAAGGAGTGCTTGCCGCCGATCATCAGGAATCCACCGGCCTGCTCGCGAACGAAGAAATCGAGGGCTGCCAGAAAGTCCTGGGGCACTTCGTGGGCGGGAACGTTGTTGAAGATGACCGCCCGGGCACCCGAGATCCGGCCCGGCTGGAGCTTCAGGGAGTCGGTCTCGACATCCACCGTGAAGTCCTGCGTCTTGAGGACCTCGACGAGGGGGTCGTCGGTGTAGTTGGTGACCACCAGCACCCGCGGGCCGCCGGTGATTTCGATCCAGCGCGAGGCGCGGTTGTTGCCGGGGTGGGCGTCGGTTTCCGGGACGACCTCCGCTTCATATTCGAAGGAGCCGCCGACCGGGATCCGGTCGGTGAACTCCGCGCGACCGACACCGTTCACCAATTCGACTTCCGTTTCGACCAGCAGTTGGCCGCCGCGGCGGACGATGAGCGGGACCTTGCCGTCGATCGAGCCCCGCACGGTGACCGCAAGCAGGTAGGGTTCGCCAGTCTGGACCCGCTCCGGGAGGTCGATGCGGGCGATCCGGAAGTCGTCGAGGGTTTCGTCCCGGATCAGACGGAAGTCGAGCGGGATGCCCTGGGCCTCCAGACGATCGGCGGCCTTCTCCAACGGCTCGGTCGAGAATCCATCGGTGAAGAGCAGGACTCTCGACGGCCGGTCTTCTTCGGCCAGCGCGGCGACGTGGGAAAGCGCCAGCTCGGTGCGGGTGAGCTTGCGTGATCCGGTGAAAGTCGCGCCATCCTTGCCGTGCTCGACGATCTCCGCGGCGTAGTCGAGGAGAAGCAGGCGGTCCCGCCGGGACGGCTTCGATTTTTCCAGGAGGCGCTCCCATTCGGGCAGGCCGAGGTCGACCAGGTCCTCGGTGGATTCCGAGCGATCCAGCAGGACCCACAGATCGAGCGAGTCGTCGCGCAGCGTGACCCGCGGATCGGCCAGCGTGAAGGCCGCCAGCAGCACCAGCACCAGTCGCAGCGGTGAGAACAGGCGCAGCCGCTTCCAGAACCAGCCGACCAGCAGGACGGCGGGGATCAGGAGAAACCACTCGGGTGAGGTGAAATGCATGGGCGGGAATGACGAATGATGAAAACCGAATGCCGAATGGAGGATTACCCGGTCGGGGTGGGTTCGGGACTCGTGGTGGCTTCCGGCTTTTCACGAGGGCCGTCCTTCGAGAAATACCACGAAACGAGAATCGCCGCGAGCAGGAGAAGGATCCAGAGGCGCCACCAGTGGTCTTCCTCGGTGTGGCGTTCGACCGCGGCGGCGCTGCTGCCGCCGAGCGAGATGTCGGTGTCGCATTGACGGAAGTCCGCCTCGCGGGTGTCGGCGAAATAGACCGCGGCCTTGAGCAGCTTGTCCTCGCCCTGCGTCACCTGCACAAAGCCGGGCGCGGCGGGAGCCCGGAAGCGGACCAGTCGCGCGGCCGGCAACGTGCGCTGGACGAGAACCTCCACGTCCAGATCGAAGTCGCGGTAGGTGAGGGGTGGTTCCGCCCGGGCCGCGAGTTGGATGGGTTGCGAGGTTTCGTAGTTCTCGCGGACGAGCGCCACCTTTCGCTCGCGGATGCTCTCCACGAATCGGTGCAAGCAGATGATGAAGGCGGGCTGGCGGGCGGCGTTCGACTTGTTCAGGTCGAAGTTGAAGCACAGCTGCCGGGCTTCCGGCCGGCCTTCCGCTGCCGGAATCTGCCGCAGGAAGATCAGCGGCCGCGTGTCCTGCCAAAGGAGGACGTCGTCGGTGGCCAGCCGCTCGAGCTGGATCGACTCGCGGACGAGCAGCGACTGCCAGTTGAGCCCCGCGACCAGCGGATGGGACTCCGCCACAATTCCTCCCTTGAGGTAGGATCCGGGCCGGGCGGTGTCATTGACGAAGATGGCGGCATTGCCCTCCGGAAGGGCCGGGTCGAGGGGGTCGTAGGAAATGAGCGCGAGGTCGGACTGGGACGCGTCGTTGCTCGGCTCGATGGCATCAAGCGACTTGGTCATCCGACCGGCGAGCTTGGCGAATTCGGGCGAGGTTGCCGAAAACAGCTTGATGGCCTTCGGGGCGGGCGGGACCAGCGGCAGGCGATCGTCGATCGTGAAGCGGTCGGGTGAGAGCTCGACCACGGCATGCTCGGCGTTTTCGGGGAACGCCGCCTGGATCGAGACCAGGGCCCCGGCACCGATCTCGAAGGGCTTCGGCTCGGTGCGCTTCCCATCGGGGAGGACCAGCGACCACGTGCGCTCGGCCTGGCGTTCCGAATAGTTGCGAACGACGGCATTCCAGGTCAGCGCGCCTTCCTTCTGCTCGAAGCGAACGCCGGTGATGCCGACATTGTCGATTGCTTCACCGACCGCGAGGAGTTGGGCGTCGAAGGCCAGCGCCTCCTGCGGCGTGTCGGTGGCATAGACCACGGTTCCTTCGCGGCCGACCAGCGAGCGGCCGAGCCGGAGCGCCGCCGTTGGATCGGCGAGACCGGCGCTGGGATTCCAGCTGTCCAGCGTGGCGAGCGCGTCCTCGATGGAGTCGCCGGTGTAGAGCTTGGCGAGGTTGCCGGTCGACTCGAGTAGGGTCAGCTCCAGCGCCGCGGCCGGCCCCTGCAGGTCCGGGAGTTGCTTGGCGAGTTCCTCCTTGAGATGGTCGCGGAAGACGCTCATCGAGGCGGAGGAATCCAGCACCACCGCCACGCGCTGGGTGCTGCGGGCCTTTTGGTAGCGGGGCTCGGTGAGCACCCAGGTGAGCAGCAGCACGGCGAGCAGTTGCATCCACAGCGGCACCGAGTTCATGAGCCGGTCGAAGCGGCGCCCGCTGATCGACTCGCGCTGGGTCTTTTCCAGGAGGAACAGCGTGGAAATCGGCAGGTCCTTGGCCCGCCGCTGTAGGAAATGGATGGCCAGCACGGCGGGGAGACCGAGCAGCGCCCAGAGGCCGGCGGGATTGGCGAGGGTGAGCATGGGTCAGTTGATGATCTCGAGGGCGCCCGAGGGGACGGCGTCGGCGAAGAGCGAGGTCTGGAGGTCGGTTTCGCTGGGGATGCGGGCCAGGGCGCTCATGTGGCGCTGGCAGGCGTTTTTCCAAAGACTGAAGTGGTTGGCGTAGGTCTCCTTGTAGCGTCGCAGGACGGAGGGCTCGACGCGGTGCGGATGGCGGCTCTTCCGCTCGGCGTCGACGAACTCGTAGTTGCCGCTCCAGTCGGGGTTGGCCTCGGAGTTTGAAAACGGCGCGAGGAGGATGGGCGAGCCCTGGCGCGCCGCCAGCAGGCGCAGGCAGGGATCGGGGTCGCCGGGAAAAAGCAGATCCGAGACCAACACGCGGATCGCGTTCTGGCGGAAGGGAATGCGGGAAAGGTCGGCCGCCGCGGCGGGGTCGTCGCACTCCATCGAGTTGATCTCATCGATCCACCGGTGGGTCGCCAGGCCCTCCGGAAGGAGGGGACGAACCGCGCTTCCCCGCACCAGGTGGACGGAGGTCGCGGCTCCCGAGCGGCGGGCGGATTCCACGGCGAAGTAAAAAAGCTCCGCACTCCGCTCGGCCTTCCTTTCCTCGAAGAACATCGAGTCGGAGGCATCGAGGACGACGTCCACCACCGGCCGGACCTCCTCGCGATAGAGCTTCATTGTGTAGTTGCCCGTGCGGGCGTAGGCCTGCCAGTTGATGTGCCGCGGGTCGTCGCCGGGGACGTAGGTCCGGTGGTCCTGGAAATCCAGCGACGAGCCGACGCCGGCTCCGACGAACTCGCCGGCCTGGCCTTTCCACACCTTGGTTCGCAGGGGCAGCCTCAGCCGGCCGGCCGCCGCGAGTGCCCGCGCGTGGGCTTTGCTCAGTTCGTCGACGGTCATTTGAGATCAAGGGCTTCGGATTCGATCCCGGGCATCTCACGGAAACGTCGCAGCGCCACCACCAGAAGCAGCAGCAGATAGACCAGGGCGATGCCCGCTCCGGCGAACATCAGGGTTTCATCATCAAAATCGCGGGGGAAGGCGACCATTGCAATCAGCGCCTGCGGCAGCCAGACGAACAGCCACATGAAACCACGCGCACCGCTGTCGACGGCGTCGGTGATGAATCCGAGCACGAAGGCGACCACGGATCCGGCGGCAAAGATCAGCATGAAGGTCGTGAAGCGGCTCTTCACCTTTTTCTCGAAGAGCGAGGCAAGGGCGGCCGGCATCAGCAGGCTGCCCAGCAGGCCGAGCAGGACGACCACCATTTCATCGTCGATCGAGCGGTGGTCGAGGGAAAGCAGGATCACCCCGGTGGCCAGCGCGACCGCGGTGACCGTGAACAGCACCCCGGAGGGCCAGCCGGGGTAGAGCAGGCGCCCCGCGAGTCGGCCGGGCAGGCCGCGGCGGACAAAGGGCGTGCAAATCGGCGGCAACAGCATGAAGGGCTCGGAGAGGGCGAGGACGATCGAAGGCACCAGGATGACGGCCACCAGGGCCGCGAGAGCCTCCGGGTTCACCGAGGAAAAGGCCCCGACCGGCAGCAGGAGCAGCAACAGGACAAGGGTGATGGACCGCTTCAGGGTTGCATGGTTCTCGGCGGCGGGGGCGATCATGCCGGCGCCGATCCCCAGCGCGGTCCAGCCGATGTAGATGGCGCACAGGACGGAAATCGAAACTCCCCAGAAGTCCTGCGCGGTTTGCATCGAGGCAATGGACACGAGTTCGTCGAACTCCCGGCCGAAGCAGAGAGTGGGAATGGCAAAGAGCCCGAGTCCACCCGCCAGCAACGGCACCAGGCCCCGGAGGATGACGGAGGGGACGCAGGAGATCCCGACGATCACCGCGGTGAGCACGGCCGACCCGAGAAAGACGAGAATCATCAGCGACAACTCGCCGAACAGATTCATGTCGCCGAACCAGTAGCGGAGGATGAGGTAGGGGATGATGGCCGCGAAGATCAGCGCCGACTGGCTGACGATGGAGACCCATTTCCCGAGGACGATCTTCCAGGCGCTGAGCCGGGTCAGGACCATCAGTTCGATGGTCTTGCCCAGCACTTCCCGGTGCAGGGTGCCGATGCCCCGGATCGGCTGGATGACCAGCAAGGCCATCGAGAAGAACATGAAGATGATTCCCGAGATGGCCCCGCCGGCCCGCTGGGGCTGGGACGAGGCCGCCACGGCCGATAGGAGGACCAGAAGGAGCAGCCCCTGCAGCGTGAGGAAGACGATCACGAAGGTCTTCGCCCGCAGTCCCTGGCGCAGCTCCTTCACCAGCATGGGCGAGAGCTTGTCACTGAAGTCCGCCAGCCGGTCGACGACGAGCGGCGGGGACGGAGGGTCGGGAGCGGCGGCGGCTTCGGACATGGGGAACTACTCAGTGAGCGGTGATCAGTGATCAGTGGAAGTGGGGACCGCAGGCGTGACGGGTGGGGTGAACGCGGGCTCGGGCGCGGTGGGAATGGCCGGCGGTTGGGCATCCTCGCCGCGGTCGATGCGGCCGAGCATGTCGATGAAGGCATCCTCGAGGTTGCGCTGCTCCTTGTGGAACTCGACCACCCTCAGCCCATCGCGAATCATGCGTGCGAGGACATCGGCCGCCTTCCCCGGATCGGAGCCCTCGACGCGGATGCGCCCGCCGCGTTTGCGGCTTTCGAGGAATTCGGCGTGAGGATTGACCAGGCACCACTCGGCGAGGGCTTCCGGTTCACCCACCACCTGGACGTCGAAGAGCATGCCGCCGGCGGCATCGGTGCCGAGCTTGAGCGACTCGGCATCCCCGTGGTGGACGATGCGTCCGGCATTGATGAAGAGCAGCGAGTCGCACATCTCACCGAGTTCCGAGAGAATGTGGGACGAGATGAAGATCGTCTTCCCCTCATCCGCCAGCACGCGGATCAGGTGCTTCAGTTCGACGCGTGCCTTCGGGTCGAGGCCGGCGGCAGGTTCGTCCATGACCAGAACCTGGGGATCGTGCAGCAGGGCGCGCCCGAGGCACAGACGCTGGGTCATGCCCTTGGAAAGCTTGTTGGAGAATCTGTCGGCCAGCGGGATCAGGTCGGTGAATTCCATCACTTCCTGAACCCGGCTCCGCCGCTCCTCGCCCGAGTAACCGAAGGCCCGGGCGTAGAAGTCGAGATACTCGAGCACCGTCATGTGGTCGTAGTTGCCGAAGTGGTCCGGCATCCAGCCGATCAGGCGGCGGACCTGCTCGGGGTGGTGCACGACGTTGATGCCGCAGATTTCGGCCAGTCCCATGGTGGGGTAGTCGAGCGAGGCGAGGATGCGCATGGTCGTCGTCTTGCCGGCACCGTTGGCACCGACAAAGCCACAGACCGAGCCGTGGGGAATCTCGAACGACACGCCATTCACGGCCTTCAACTGGCCGAAGTAGCGGTAGAGGTTGTGAACCCGGATCGCGGGAGGGGTGGGAGCTGTCATGGAAGTTCCAAGTTCGAAGGGCCAAGTTCCAAGGGAAGAAGGCGCTGCGCTGGGGCTGCGCTTCGCGCTTGCGGATGATGGATGTGAAGATTCGGGGAGCCGGCTGGAGCGGTCATGAAAGTTCCAAGTTCCAAGTTCGAAGGGCCAAGTTCCAAGTAAGAGAGCGCTGGTCTAGGGCCGCGCTTCGCGCTTGCGGATGATCGAGGTGAAAATGCGGGTGAGTTCGTGGATTTCTTCAAGAAGTCGGCGGACCTCACCAGACTCCGCCGTGCTGAGTTCGTTGGTGTCGTCGAGGAGTCGCAGCCAGAGCGCCGACTCGCGCGTCTCTTTCCGGCAGATTCGGATCCGGTGCGTGAAATCAGAATCGCTCACCGCCTCCTGGGCCTCGATGTAGTTTGCTGCTACCGACCCGGACGATCGAAGGAGTTGATTCACATCGGTCCAACTCGTCGGATCCCATTCGCGTTGCTTCAGAAACAAGCGCACTCTAAAGGCGAACTCGTAGGTTCGCTCCTCAAGATCATAAGGAGGCTTTTCACCGATGCGTGTCTTCATCAGATTTGGAACTTGGAACTTCTTACTTGGCACTTCGGGCAGGCAGCGGATCACGGTCTGGCGCGGCGTGGGATCAGCGCAGCACGGGGCCGGTGAGGATGGTGCGGGTGTCGACCCAGTTGATGGCGTCGAAGGTCTCGATGGCCGGGGCTTCGGTGGCGACGGCGACGTAGTGGTCGGCTCGCTTGGAGACACGGTTGAGTTGTTCGCGCTGACGCCGGGCGAGGCGCCTCGATTCATCGCCGACGGCCGAGCGGTATTCAGCCTCGCTGATCGGGGTGCCGGTCGTGGCCTTGCCTGCCTCGAGGTCGCGCACCATCCAGTAGCCATTGCTACGGTCCGCGTAGTAGAGCCGCTCGACCGGGAAGTCGTAGGTGGAAACGAAGGTGGGCGCTCCGCCGGCACCTTTCAGCTCGATCCGTCCCCGTGTCGGGACCACGGCGCGGATCAGTTGGCCCTGCTCCGACCGGCTCTGGAACCAGTCGCCGGAAATCTCCATGCCGCCCTCGGTGAAGTTGCCGGTGAAGCGCATGCCCGCCCCGCCCACGCCGGGCGTCAAGCGGGCCCAGGCGCTGTTGGCGATCGGCACCGGTGTGATCGCCGAGTCCTCGTCGATCTTGAACGAGCTGCCGAGCAGGACGCCGGTGCGGCTGACCTGCTCCTGGACGACGTAGGCCCGGTTTTCCCCGGATTCGGGACGCACCTCGATCAGGGCGATCCGGGCGCCGCGGCCGCCGGTGCCGTCACGCATCAGGATCAGGGCGATCAACAGCACGCTGGTCGCGATCGAGATGACCGGCGTGGTGATGAACAGCTTGTGGCGCATGCCGGACTTGGCGAAGACGAACAGGTTGACGGGGCCGACCAGCACGCCGAAGGCGATCAGCACGATGATGAAGATGAGGTAGTCGAACTTCTGCTTGCCGAATTCGTCCTGCAGCGCCCACCCGGACGAGTAGTCGTCGGAGATGCTCTCGCTGAGGGCGTCGATGGTGAGCCCGCCACGGGACGTGTGGTAGCGGTTGACGGTCTTCTTGGCGTCGAGGCCCGTGGGCGTTGAGCCTGATTGATTCAGCAGTTCAATGGTGCCGAGTCCGTAGGTCGTGCTGTTGCCGGCCTCCTGGGTCTCGATGCCCAGGGTGCCGAAGCTGGTCGAGGCCCGGCGATAGATGGAGGCGACGCCGCCGAGGCGGATCCACTGAAGAACCGCCGCCCTCGCACCGGGCGGCATGCCGCCCCAGTCGTCGTCGGTGAGCATGATCACGTCGTAGCCCGAGTAGGCACGCCAGTCCTCCGGCAGCTTCGAGGGCGTGAAACGGGCGGCGAAGGTGTAGCTGCCGTAGCCGCCGGAGCGGGTCGAGTTGAGCTGGGCGTCGAGTGCCGATGAGTTCGGAGTGAAGAGCGGTTCGCTCATCAGGATGGCCGGACCGTCGGGATGGAAGTTGCAGGAAAGGCTGCCGTTGTTGCCGCCGAAGCTTCCGGACATCAGAACCTGCACCGACAGGCCTTCGTAGCCGGAGCTATCGAAGCGGGTCGTCAGCGGAACGAGGAGATCGGTCGTCTTGGCCGTGCCGGCGGTGCTTTCGATGGAGAACTCCGATTCCATCGCGCTGTCCTGGGGATCGACCCCGCTTTCCGAGAGGCACCGGAGCCGCAGGCGCCCGTCGTTCTTCCGCTGGTTCACCACGGTCACCCGCAGCGGCAGGTAGCCGGTGGGCGGAGCCATGCTGAAGAGCGACTCGACCTCGATCCGGGTCTTGTCCTTCGGATGGGTCGCGTTCGGCGTCTGGATGAAGAGGTTCTCCTGGGCGGGCAGGAGGGGCGCGAGCAGGAGCCCGGCGCAGATCAGTCGGCGGATCGTCACGGGATCAGGCGGTCTGGTTGAGCGTCTTCGGCGTGGCCCCCGACTGGGCCGGCACCTCCTCGAGGATGGAGCGGACGACGTCGTTCTGGGTCAGGCCCTCGACCCGTGCGTTGTACTCGAGCACCACCCGGTGCCTGAGGACCGCGGGAGCGACGAAACGCACGTCTTCGAAAGAGGCGTTGGTTCGTTCGTTCATCAGGGCCCGGGCCTTGGCCGCCGAGGCCAGGGAAAGGGCGGCCCGCGGGCTGGCGCCGTAGCGGATGCCGCGGGCGGCGGATGACTGGCCGGGGTGGGTGGCATCCACCAGGCGGGCGATGTAGTTGCCGACGACCTCGGGCAGGAAAATCCGGCGCACCAGTGCCAGCGTGTCGTTGAGCGTCGAGGCGTCCATGATGGCCTCGACCACCGGTTCGGTGCCGAGTTCCCGGTGGTTGACGATCCGCTCCAGGGTCCCGACGTCGTTTTTCATGACCTCCAGTTTGAACAGGAAGCGGTCGAGCTGCGCTTCGGGCAGCGGGTAGGTGCCCTCGAGTTCGATCGGGTTCTGGGTGGCGAGCACGAAGAAGGGGCGGGGGAGCTCGTGGGTTTCGCCCAGCACCGTGACGCGGCGTTCCTGCATCGCCTCGAGCAGGGCCGACTGGGTCTTCGGCGAAGCCCGGTTGATCTCGTCGGCCAGCACGATGTTGGTGAAGAGCGGTCCCGGCTGGAAGACGAAGGACCGCTTGCCGTCGACCTCCTGAAGCACCGGGTTGCCGGTGATGTCGCCGGGCAGCAGGTCCGGGGTGAACTGGACGCGCTTGGTGGCCAGCTTGAGGGTTTTCGAGAGCCCCTTGACCAGCTCGGTTTTCCCCAGTCCGGGGAGGCCCTCGAGCAGGATATGGCCGCGGGCGAGGATGCCGGTGAGGACCAGTTCGACCAGCTCCTCCTGGCCGAAAAGCACCTGGTTGAGCGCGGCGTTGAGGGAACGGACGTGTTTGCCGGCTTCGGCGACTTCGGTTTCGGAGGCGAATTCCATGATGGGAGCGTGGGAGCTGCTTATGGGACTAGCCGAAGAGGGTGTGAAGATGCGATGAAAAAGGATGCCGGGATTTGGAGCGGGTTGGAACCAAAGCGCGGGAATCCGCGCTCCCTTTCAGTGACTGAGCCTTCTTGACAGGCTTATGGCGCTTCGCTGCGATGCTTCTCGGATCCTCGGGAATGACCGATTCTTCACAGAAGAAGCGTGGCCCGCCCGGGATCCCATGAGAAGAATCCACCGCGCCATGAAGCAACCCTCCCGCCTTCTCTTCCTGTGCTGTCTGGCTCCCTGTCTCCACGCCCAGGAGACCTACGAGGAAGATCAGGCCACGACCTCCCCCATCGCTGAGGTATTCATTCCCGGCCCGATTGTCGACGGCACGCCGCCACAGCCACCCCCCGCGCCGCCCGGAAAGCCCGACTTCGAGGTTGTCGAATCCCGTACCAGCCGAATGAACGTCGTTGAGCCTCCCCCGATGCACGGGCTCCCCGCAGTCACCGGCACGGTCAACGTGACGCTCAACCGGGTCGAGGATCCGAAGCTTCCTCCGCTACCAGAGCCGCTTCCGGCCACCACCCCGACTGATCCGGCGGTGCTTGCCGCCACCGAGGAGTTCCGGCGCGACTACAAGGGCACCGAACTGTTCTTCATCTCGGCGACGGTCTACGACCGGTCCCGCACCTACCTGCGAATCTACCCGAACGGCGTTGCCCGAAAAGAGATCACCGCCTGGTCGAACATCGACTTCAACCACTTCTCCGGATTCTCGACATTCAGGGTGACCCGGGAGGACGGCAGCTTCACCGACCACGGGATGCTCATGGGGCTCGGCAACCAGACCGCCGAAAGCACCGAACGGCTGCGCGAACTGCTTGAACAGAACGGCATGGAGTATTCCGTGCCCGAAGTGCCGGACTTGCCCGACCTCGCGGTGGCCGGTCCTCGCTACGTGATTGTCGAGGGAGGGGATGTGGAGGATCCGGCCTGCGAGATCCTCGCCTACATGCACCGGCTCTACGCCACCGATGGAGCGAGGATGGAGGCCGCCTACATCGAGCGTGAGCGGGTTCGCAAGGAGCGCGAGGCCTACTACCTCGCCAATCCGCCGAAACCGAAGGACGTGACGATCAATTTCTGGCGCACCAAGAAGGAGGATGACCAATGAAGGTCCGCATCCTCGCAGTCGCTTCGGCAGGCCTGATGGCCCTCGGGGCACACGCCGCCACCATCGAACCGCTCGGCATGTCTTCCTACCGGCTCGACTGGGACGGAACGACCGATGAGGCCTACTTCATCCAGTGGTCGCTCGACCTCGGCGGATGGCAGTATTTTCCGCTCGTCGACCAGGGAGTGGACCATGAAGAGTTCAACTTCAACAGCAGCTCGGAGCGGTTTTTCGTGCGGGTGGTTTCGTGGCCCTACACGGGCTCCGATCCGCATGGTGCCGACTTCGACGGCGACGGACTGAGCAACATCTTCGAGCTGATGTTCGGGCTCGATCCGCTCGACACCGACTCGGACGACGACGGGATTCTCGATGGGGCTGAAGACCTCGACGAAGACGGCGCGCTGAATACTTCGGAATACCTTGCGGGAAGCGATCCGAAGGTGAAGGACCATCCGGACGTGAAGCTCAGCGTGACGGTAGGAAACTGATCAAGGCCTTTCCATGAAGAAGATCCTTCGGCTGCTCGTATCGACGGCTACCTGCGCGTTTCAGATGCCCCTGTCGGCCCAGAGCCTCGCTGAAGTGCTCAGCTCCATTCAGGAGCGAACGCGCGCGGTCGAGCAGGCTGAGCAAATGACCGAATATCTTGCCGCGTATCCGAGTGCCCCGTCTTCGATTTCAGAGCAGGAGATGATTGGATGGGTTGGGTTGTCGCCAACATTGCAATTCCCGACCGACCAGGATCTAAGTGCTCTCGGAGTGGAAGAACGATTGTCGCTGTTGAACCAGGCGATCGATGAGTTTCGTTACTATCTTCACCGCCGCTTTATCAATCTACGCGAAGATGACCTCGAAACCGTTGGTGAATCCATTGGTGACGCGCGTCCCTACTTGCTGGAGGATTTTTCCGAGTTTGAGCGCGCCACCGCATCAAACTATCACGAGATGCTTAGGCGTCTCGCACAGTCAGTGAGACGCTTGAATGTGCTGCGCTGGCCTCTTGCTGGATACATGCGCACGACGCGGGTAGACGTGGATTCGAATACGCAGTTTACTTCTCTGGGAACAGGTGCCGTCGAGGCGGGTGGACAGTGGGAAACCGGCATTCTTGGCGAGCATTCGATCATCAGCAGCCACGAGGAGGAGAATACCGGACCGAACGGGGATGAGACGAGGTATTACGGCGCCAAGGAGGAGAAATTCTGCGAAAGCGTCGCGTTGTTCGCGAAGGTTCCCGGTCGGCAGGACCAGATTGGAGGCAGGGTCGCCGCTCTGGTGCGCAACACCTGGTCTCCCGCGACGTCGACCACCTTTTCGGCGACATCCATGGTTCCGTGGGACCCCGCTGACTGCTCTCTCTTCGTGGCGGTTTCGGCAGATGATCCAGCAAGTTGGCTTGCGTTAGATTCGGCCCCTCAGATCACGGTCCAGATGGAGTGGGCGGAGAACTACGGGTATCCGAAGGGGTACGACGTTCCCGACGGGATCTCGTTTCCTGCAGGTTCATGGGAGGGCGAACTTGGTGTGAATAGCAGCGCCTCACTGCTGCCCGGGATACCACATGGCTACTACGTCCTTGGCCGAACGGTGGAAGCCCTTTTCGCTCCGGACTTCGAGCAGGGGCTGGATGCGTCGAGCAAGGCGGCGTGGCTGGATAAGGCGGAGCTGGCCGAAATTGGGCCCTGTGGTGATGGGAAACCAGTGCTTCATCCGTCGCCCGGTCTGTTGGCTGGTGTCCCGCTGGGAGTCGGATTGGACGGTTCCACTGTGGGGTTTGTCGGCATCACCCCCGGCGAGGACGACAACGATGGCTTGTATTCGGGCGCGTGGAACGCAGCAGCTGAAACCCTCACATCCCGCGCCAGTGAGGACCTCGGAGTCTTATCAGCTCCGAAGGGCTACGACGATCTGGATTACGGCGACCTCGCCTATCGGTTCGATAGTGCTTCGGCCCTTCGTTTCGTGGGTCCGGCAGAAGACTTTCATGTCGTCTATGAGACATTGAGGAGTGAGGCCGCTCGTGGTGCGGCTCTTCCTGCGACTGCTCCCGATACTCAGCAACAGGATGACACGGGACTGAGTGACACGAACTTCTTCCGCAGCTGGGACCTCCCCCGGTTGAGGCAGGTCGTATCGCGCGGTCTGATCGTAGACATCAAACCGGAGGGACATTTCAAGAACATCGTGAAGGTCTACCGACGTCCGCTGACGATGACGGTCGATCGCACTCCAGGGACCTTGGTGTCTGTGGATGGACTCACGCCCATCCGGACCATCGTGATCGAGAATCCGGACGCGACGAGCGAGCCCTACCCGGATACGCCGGAAAAACTTTACCTCACCGATGGTGGGACGACTTACAAGGTCTGGAGAGACGGCTATCCCGAGACGACTCTCGACTCTGGAGGTTATCTCACGATGGCCTCTCCGGACATCCACTTCAAGATCGAGGAAGGAACCTCGACACCGTTCGAGAAAACGATTGCGTTCACGGGAGCGACGGCGGCAGAGATCACCACCAAGGTCGATGGGCTGACCCAATCTGTGGAAGACGTCACCTTCGATGGCTGGGGGGACTGGTGCTGGGCCCGGGCCAAGCCTCCCGGCAACGTGACGATCACCCGGGGATCGCAGCAGGTCATCGTCGTCAACACCTTCGATTCCAGCAGCCCACCCGCCGTCGGAACCCAATACAACTGGTTTCCGCTCAGTTCGCAAATCACGATCTCGGACGAACCGGATGCGTCCTTGGCATGGAATCCCAGTGGGATGCTCCAGAATCGCGTGAGCGGTGTGTGGCGCTCGGATTTCTCAGTCGAGAGCGGCGCGATCAAGACGGTGAGCAAGCTCAACGATGCGATCTATGCAACCACTTGGACGGAATGGAGCAACAACGACCGCACGGTTCGCACGACCACCGCGCCTGATGGCACGGTCGCGACGAAGGCAGGAGCAGCATGCGACTGGAGTGAGATCGAACTCGGCAACTCGTCCGGCACCGGCTTGCCTGGCTTGCCGCGTGTGCGCACCCGCAAGGACGGAAGCGGAACGACTTGGGTTTGGACGGTAAACACGGATGGGTCATCAACCGTCGAGACTGCTGACGGCCTGTTGTCCGGAGGCTCGGTAACGAAGGGCACCAAGTCCGTGGTCGATACCAACGAGCGAGGCTACATCACCGACACCGAGGTCCACCTCCTTCAAGCCGACGGTGAGGTCCAGGTTGGCGGAAGTTCGACCCCCTCCTTGGAGTTTACGGCCTGGGGTGCTCCAAAGAAAATCGAGGATTTCCCCTCGGGGCTTGTGACCGTTCTGACGCATGACGGTGATCGGGAGCGTCTGACAAGCGTTACCGATGCCTTTGGTGTCGCGACCGGATTCACGAGCTACGATGCACTCGATCGCCCCGGTGGGTTTTCGTGGAACGGCCATTCCGGCGGGAACCTGACCTACAACAGTTCCGGATTCGGCGTCTCTTGCTCGATCGACATCGATGGACGCACGGTTGGTCATTCTGGTTCATGGGACGCACTCGGCCGCACGACTGGAGGCAGTGTGACCGCCGGTGGCACCTCCAGCTTCGCACTGCTCCACGAGGCCACCGGCAAGACGCTTACCACCAACAATTCCGTGGCCGGAGCAAGCGGAACCGTGGAAATGCGCCCGGACGACGGGAGTCTTGAGGAGGCGACAGGAGACACGCTGCCGTTCGGTGGCCTCGATGGAACCGCGACGACGGTCGATGAAGGTCTGTTGAAGTCCACCAGCAGCTTGGGAGGGCTTTCAGCAAGTTTTCGAACAACATGGACCGACGCCTGGGGGCGGATCAGAAAGTCAGCGGTGGCAAGCACCGCCGGCACGGGCGACGACGAAACCCAATTCATCTATGGCGCCCCCGGCTCCACGACCAAGAAGATCGAAGTTCAGCATGCCTCCGGTCGCCGTCTGGTCCGGGAGACCGAGCCATGGGCGACTGGCGGCATCATTACAAGGTCCGGCATCGACAAGAACGGGAACGGCTCGCTTGACGCCGGCGATCGGTACGTCACTTCCACGACCGACATGGTCGGCGCTACCCTGCGCACAACTGTCACCCAGACCGGAAACGCCACCGATCGCATGGTGCGGTTCCACACCCCGGCTGCGGGCACGACTACCACCGTGCTGAACGGCGGAGAATCGACGATCACGGAGGTTCCTGATTTCGTGGCGAAAACCATCGCCATTACCCGAACCCAAGGCGGTGACGTCGTTGAAACCCGCACAATCACGCTCAACAATCTCGGTCAGTCGGACAGGACGGAAGTCGTTGGCACCGGACTGGCCGCAGTGGACATCGATCCCGAGTTTCGCGACGACGGTAGTCTGGCCGCCTTTTCGCTGAGCATCGGCGGGGTGGAATCGACGGTCACCTTCGAGCAGGACGGCACGGTCGAGAGCGTGAGTATCCCCAACCGCCAGACCCCAGGCGGGCTAGACGAAACCCTACCCGTCGATCACAGCTTCACTGCCGGTGAAGAGGCAGTTGCGATGGATGGAGCCACCGCGAGCCGTGCGCTGGACGGCTCTTCCAACTCGCTCACCGGAGCCGGGGTAATGGACAGTGATCGATCGACCGTCGTCAGCGGTGGAGGCTTTGCAGAGACCATCGACCCCGCCGATGGAGCGAGCACCGTGCTTGCCAGCAACGCCGCCGGGTTGAAGACCCTGCACAACTACGCGGCTGGCGCTGACACCCAGACGAGTTGGTTGCCTGGGGGTCTGCTCGAAAGTGTATCGCTTGGGCGTGGGGGCAGTACGGTTTTTGGCTACTCGGCAGACGGCGCAAGGGATCTTGAGTCGATCGCTTGGCCGGGGGTGGCGTCAGAGGGGTTCGTCGCCGAGCCGTTTTCCGGAGGGACCATCCTGCTGGGGCGCGACGCTGCCGGGAACATCGATTCGATCACCGACCCATCCGGCGAGCGCGATCTCGACCACGAGAAGAACCGGCTGACGACCACCGACTGGCTCGCTGGCGAGCTGAATCCTTACAAGATCGTTCGCGCCCATGACACGATCGGGCGGCTGGAAACGGTCACCCTCACCCGGGAAGG
>NZ_JBISBU010000089.1:0-13938 GCF_044385805.1 Haloferula sp. A504 | reverse complement strand
CCGCCCTGCGCTCCTCTTCCGCCCTGCGCTCCTCTTCCGCCCTGCGCTCCTCTTCCGCCCTGCGCTCCTCTTCCGCCCTGCGCTCCTCTTCCGCCTTGCGCTCCTCCTCTGCCTTACGCGCCTCTTCCGCCTTACGCGCCTCTTCCGCCTTACGCGCCTCTTCCGCCTTGCGCGCCTCTTCCGCCTTGCGCGCCTCTTCCGCCTTGCGCGCCTCCTCGGCCTCGAGAGCCTCCTGGGCTACACGTTCGGCCTCGCGGCGGGCGATGATCCGAGCTTCAGCCCGACTGATCACCGGGGAGGGTTCCGGCAGAGCGAGCGACTCGGCGGTGGTCAGGCGAGAAAGCCACTCCGAGGCTCCCTCAAACGCCTGCGGCTCCACCAGGGCCTCTGCCAGTAGGGCATTGCCTTGCTCACTGAGCGCAGGGGTTTTGACGTAAGCCACGGGCGTGAAGAACGCCGCATGCTTCACCTGGGCTCCCGAAACGAGGCGATAAACCAACGCCGCCAGTTGGGAAAGGTAGGGTGCCATCTGACCCGACGCCGTCAGCGTCTCATCAATGGCGGAATCATCGCCGCCATCCGCACCGAAAGATGGTCCGGTTCGAACCTCGAAGTCCGCCAGGTCATCCCAACCCACCGGAACCCCGCCTGCGGACGATCCATTCCGAGGCACCAAGAGGATGGTGCCCGGATCGAGGTTGAGGCCTCCGTCCCACCACTCCCGCGCGGTGTCCAGCGAACTACCAAGCTCGGACAACAGGGGGAGAACCGACTGCAACCGGCAACTCCCCAGTTCCCTCATGACGGTGAGCAAGGGGACGCCCTCACCCAGGCGAAACGGCACCACATCATTCCCGCCTTCGCGATACCATCCGAGAATCTCGAAGGCCCCCGCTGTCAAGGACTCGCGACCGGCCTTGCACAGACCCTCAGCTCCCGGGAGACCTTCCTCAATCCAAACCGCGAGCACCTTAGATCCCGTGGCCCCTTCCTCCGCCTCATAGAGCTTGGCACCCCTGCCGGAAGCCAGCTGGCGCACCACGTGAAAGAATTTCTCAAAGTCATCAGGCCCTTCCTCCACGACTTCTCCGGAAGGTGCCGCATCGACGATGACCTCCTCCACCGCTGGTTCCGACGAATCCTCCTCGTCGGGATGGGTCGAACCGCTGGATCGGAGCAGACCGAGGAGGGCGTCAGCGCTGCCAATCCGCTTCTCAAGATCCTTTTCCAGCAAAGCTCCCAACACTGCAACGGCGTCGGCCGGCAGATCCTTGGGGAGCCGGTCGAGATACGAAGCCGGACCCAGGCGTTCCGCGATGAGGGGCCCCTTCCGATACTCCCCAAAAGGGTTCCTGCCCTCAAGCAACCACCACAAGGTCACGCCAAGCGAAAAGAGGTCACTCCGTGGGTCAAGCGGAAGCTCCGCAACCTGCTCGGGACTGGCGGTTGAATAGTTGCCCTTGAAATGCTGATCGCGGCTGAGGGCTACAACCGTGGATTCGGTGCCCTCCTCCTCGAACGACTTGACGAGACCAAAATCGATCAACTTGACCTTTGAGTTCTCGTCTGCGGTGGCCAGCATGACATTGGCTGGCTTGAGATCGCGGTGCAGAACCCCGCCCGCGTGCGCAGCCCGGAGCGCTTCGGCGAGGCTGATGGCAATTTCACGCACCCGACTCCATGGCAGAGGCCCGACACGGTTCACCAGTTCTTCAAGGGTGCCGCCGTCGCAATACTCGATCGCAAGGTAAAAGATTCCTTCCTCCGCCTCACCAAAATCGAAGACCCTGGCCAGACCTGGATCATCAATCTTGGCAAGAATCTGGGCCTCTTGTTTGAATCGCTGGAGCTTCTCCTCGTGATCCTCGGAACTGCCCTCGGAATCGTGAATCACCTTGAGGGCCGTGACCCTCTTGAGGAAACGGTGCTCAGCCTTGTAAGTGGCACCGTTTGCCCCCCGCCCAAGAAGGTGGTGCTCTCCGGCTTCGTTCTTTGAGACCTCATACGGCCCGAAGACGAGACTTTCGATCGCATTCCTTCCCATATTTCGTCGCTCAGAACACCTCGGGGAAAGCTACCGCCCGGCCCGGAGGGGGTCAAGCCCGCGACCGGGGAGGACCCGCTTCCCCGTGGTCGGCGGAGCGCCGGCGCATCCGCACCGTTGTCGCCGCCCATATCAGCGCATCCAACAAACAAGTTGCCGTCCCCGCAATCATGCAACGCAACCCCACGCGGATCTCAATCAAGTCGAACGGACGGACTTCCTGATCCGAACTCATGCTCGCCGCCAAGGCGCTCGCTTCCGACACCAGTCCGACCAACGGCGAGACAAGAAGGCCGGCAGAGAGTGCCATGAACCATCGAACCGGAGCGCGGAACGGAAGCAGCAAGGAGCCCAAGCTCGCAAACAGGGTCCACCGGACCATCGGTCCCGTCCACTCCGAGACCGAATCCAGCCCAAACTCGTCAAAACCCCGAAGCTCGAAAAGCGGGGCGTTGAGAACCCCGAAAAACAGACAGATTGAAGCAAGCGGAAGCATCCGATCTGCTGCGATGCCAAGGAGTTTTCTTCGATTCATGATCTAGCGGGTTTTACGGACGACACCAAGCCACGCCAGGACGTAGGTCAGGAACACCCAGGCCCCAAGAATGCAGCCCGCAACGGCGGCCGGGAAAGTGAACAGATACGGAGTTCCCTTCTCATAGCGCACGTCACGCCGGGCCTCAACGGAGTCGCGCTTTCGGAGAATCTCGGAACCATACTGGTTCTTGCCTGCGGATTCCTGAATCTTTTTGTGCTCCCCAAGCCGTTCGGGCAAAACCGCAAGGTTCTGCCAGGAAATGTTGACGTAGGATTCCCGGTCGAAAGTTTCCGAGAACGTTTCCCCGTTGTCCGTCCACTCAATTCTCTCGGGCTCCGTGGACCCTGCCAGAAACACCGGATTCTTGGTGAGGTTTGTCACCAGGGGGGTGGCCCGGCCATAGAGATTCGAAACGTCGATGATGCGCTGGCAGGCAAAGCTGGGGAAGTAGATTGCAACCGGTCGCACCGCACTCGGCAACTTGGGGTAGGAAATCACATAGCCACCCAGCAGGATCTGCGGAATCAACAGCAGTGGGACCCACATCACCGCTTGGGTTGACGTTCGGACCCAAGACGAGACCGCCAAACCGAGTCCAACGCCTACCAGTGCCGCGCCGACGTAGGCGGCGATCTTCATTCCAAGCCCTGCGACAAGGAGACGCCAAACCTCGATCCCCTCAAACCATAGAGGCTTCCCATCCACATCGAGCACCTGCGTGCCTCTCGAATCAGTCATCGGGCGACGCTCGGAGTCGATGATGGTATCCTCCATCATCAGCCATTTTGCGGCGATGACGACGACTCCGGTGGGCATCTGGAATCGAGAGCTTGGCTTCTCGTTCCCGGTAGTTTCACCTGATTCATCACCCGAGAGGTCAGGACCGCCCAGCAGTTCGGAATCACCTTCTTCATCCACAACCGTGAAATCATCGAGAAGCGGATCGCCGGCTGCCTGTGCTCCATCCTCCACTGCCTCCCGCTCAAGCCGCGACTCGTAGAGATCCTCAAAAATCTCCTGATCAAAGTCGATCGGGTGAATCAGAGCCCCTCCCACAACCACGATTGCAAAAAGCAAGAGGCCCTGCAACGCGGAGACAATGCCTTGGAAGGAAAACTTGCTGGCCAGATAGACATTCCTCCCCAACCCGCAGACCTGCTCTCGTTTGAGGATCGGTTCTTCCGCAACAATCTGTTGGGCCCCATTGCTGCAACCGAACCAGAGGGTCGCGATCAAACCGAGGAACATCCGGAAGCCAAACTCATCCGATACGATCGCAATCAATGCCCCAATCAGCACAACCTGCCCGGCGAGAAAAACCAGGTTCAGCGGATCAGCGAACAAGATCTTGCGCTGCCGGGTCATCAGGGTACTGAACCTTCGCCAGGCCGGAACCCTGCGACGGCGGCCCGGCAAGCGATCCCGCTCCCCACCTACGGTTTCCTTACCGTCTTCAGGAGGGGGCAATCCATCGCTCGTCCGCCACTCGCCGAACCTCTCCTTCCACTCTTCAGCGGTTTTCCGCCCAGAGAGCACCTCCGTGTAGATTCGTTCCAGGGGAGCCTTCGGCCCAGCGGTGGCACTGATGGACACACTCTCCGCCCCCCCCGACTGGTTGGCCCCGAAGAAGAAAACACGCGCATCGTCCGCGTCCCCCTCGAAGATGATCCGCCCACCGTGAACGAATAGGAGGCGATTGAAGATGTAGGCTTTCTGAAGAACGTGGGTTGTACAAACAACGGTGAAGTTGTTCCGCTCAGCGAGCGATTGGAGCAACTCCATGAGAGCATGCTCGGTGGCGGGGTCGAGCCCGGACGACGGCTCATCAAGGAACAGGACTGAAGGTTTCGAGAGCAACTCGATGCCGATGCTCACCCGCTTCCGTTGCCCGCCCGATAAATGTGCAACCCGCTTTCCAGCATGATCATCCAGACCCAGCAGATGGATTGTTCTGTCAACAAGCTGGACGCGATCATCCTTGGCGAGCGGCAACCGGAGACGAGCGCTGAGAAGCAGTGCATCCCTCACCACCAGCTCACTGTGCACGATGTCATCCTGCGGGACGAATCCCACCGAGCCCGGAAGAATCCGGTTGAGCAAAACGATTGGAACCCCGCCGATTTCGACCGTCCCGCAATCTGCGGGCCGGATTCCGCAGAGCGCGTTGAGCAGGGTTGACTTGCCCTGCCCACTACCCCCGAGGATCCCGATGAAATGTCCTGTGCGGATCGCCAATGACGCATCCTTCAGAATGGGCAAGGGCTTTCCGGTCACCCGGTCCTTGACGGTTACTCCAAGTCCGGACGCCGTCACATCGCCCATCCGGGAATCGTCAACACGAACAATCCTCCCTTCGCGAAACTCAAAGATGTAATCGCTGATGCGGAACCGATCACTCAGGATCAATCGCTCCGAAACGAACGGGTTCCCATTCAGGAGGGTTTGGGTTGAGCTGGTATCGGTAATCCGCCAAGATCCATCAAGCCACTCGACTCTTGCATGGTTCCTCGAGATGTCCCGGTCTTCTGGATCGAGGCAGACTCGGACCACGTCCGATTCGGACTCACCCCCGGGGCTCCCCCCCCGTCCCAGAGTGTAAACCTTGTCGATTTCCAGAAACACCCCATCAACCTCCGAGCCGTCGACTTTGGGAGGGTCAAGCAACACCTCCAAGGAGAAGCTCGCTGCTCCAACTGCTGCAGAGTGACCGGGCTGGAGCACCTTGGCTTCCAGAGCAGGTGCCGACCTGCGTCGCCAAGAGAATGTTTGGATGGCCGGCCTCCAATCCAGCAAAAGGTCCGAATCCTGGGCTGTATCTGATGCGACAATCGCCGGTGCAGCACTCTCGATTCCGACCAAAGCCCAAGAGCCGGAAGGAACGATCAGGACACTCCGCCCAACCGCATTTCTTATCTGTAGGCGTGCCTGCATTAAATGTCTGGAACTTCAGTCGGGCCAGCTCACCTCCTTAGGAGCCACCAAAAATATGAAAAATGGATCTCTCCTGTAAAGACCAGCGGCAAACCGACCATCCCGAACCGCCAATTCAGTAGATCTACCTCCTCCCTTTGGAGTCTGCGCATGATCTTCATCTTGCGACATCGGGCAAGTTTGCAAGCCGTCTCATTCAGGGACACCGTGAAGAGCGGGCCTAGCGACTTCCTGGCCCCATAACGGCGCGAGAAGGATCGCGGGTGTCAATGATCCGCTCCCCTCTGGCCTTCGCTTCCCTGATGCGCTGATCGATCTTGGCATCAGTGGGTGACCGTTCGGGCTCATTGGATTCGACATTGGAAAGCTCGCCCGAACGCCCATCGGGACCTTCTTCCTGGCTGGAAGTGCGCGACTGTGATTCACCATCCCGGCGCACCACAGCAATATCCTCGTGGGGCAATGACGTTTCAGTGAAAATCCATTCACCCGCCGGATTCCCCTTCGCCTTCCAAAAGACATCCTTCAACTCTCCCATCGGGCCGCGCAAGGTGAACGTGCCCGAACAAACAAAGGGATAGTCCATGGAAGGTCCCTGGGGTTCGGCAAAGCTGCGCAGCGCAACTTGAAACGCTGGATTGCTGTCCTTCACCTTGGACTCCCACTCAAGCGCCGCTTCGACAAACTTGCTGCGAACCTCCTCTGGGGTAGGCATCGCCAAGGATTTGGCCCCTTCGATGGCCGCAGTGCTTTCTTCAAGTTGGGAACGAAGCTCCTCAGCCTGAGCCCTTGATTGCTCGAGTTCGACTTCGAGCCGCCCTAATCGGGTCATCGCCTCCGACAACTCCTTCTCGCGCTCTGCCGCGACGGAAGGATCTTCGCTGGAACACGAAGTCAGCCACATGAGAGAAACGAATCCTGCCAGAGTCAAATTTGCGTTCATGGTGATTGGTTGGCGTTGGGCTACTCTAAATTCAAGGAAGGATCCAAAGCTTACGTCTGCGTCCTTCTCCAAATCGACAAGCTAGCAGATGACCCCCTGACTGCAAGTGAGTCCTTTCGGATCAATCAAAAAGATTTCTGCTCCAGTGAACACCCATCGTGGTTCCATTTCCTTCCTGCAGCCAGCTGAACCACGAGACGACGCTCACCCCACTCACTTGGCTGTCTCCCGGCACTTGGATACAATCGTGCTGGTGACTTCGGCGATCCGCTTGACGTTTTTCTCACTGATCTTCCCGCCCATTGGAACATCAACGAGTTGCTCAAGCTCAGTGAGTGCTGTCGACAGAATTTTGACAATGTCAGCATCCTTGCGATTCGACACCTCTCCGAGTTGCTTGTTCAACTCGGCCACCAGCCTTGGCTCTCGGAGCAGTCCCGCCGTCGTCGGATTGTAATTTTGAGAAATAATCGTGGATGTGTATCGGGCACCTTGCATCCAACCAGCAGCGTAGAGAATTTTCCCAACCGGAACCGTCCCCTTCTCCGAGGACTTGTCGAAGTCTCGTTTGAGAACATTCTCAATGTCCTGCTGGAGAAACCCCAACTCAAGAAAGACCCGGGTCCATAAACCACGATCCGCATAGCTTCTCACAAGCTTCGCCCTCCTAAGGTCGCCATCGGTCACCCCCATGATCTTACCCAGCGCCTCGATATCGTCAGCGCACGCCCTGAGCATCTCCGCGTCCCGAGCCTTGATCGCCATCACCCCATCGCAAATCCGGAACCCAAGCATCGCCGGAATTCCGACCTCCTTATCGCTCAGGTCCTCAGGATTCACGTCTACCTGAAGCGTCGAGAGAATCCCCCTCCAGTCCACCGTGTTCTCACCCAAAGCGTCATCCAAGGCGATGAATTTATCGTAGGGATTCGGGCGAATCATGCTGCCATCAATTGTCTTGGCGTCATTGAACGACGTCTTGCCCTCACCCTGGGCAAAAGCCGAAAGGGTTGTGCCCGCAATCAGGACCAAGATCCGAAAGAGGCGACGTTTATGAGTATGCATACGGCTGTAAACATCTCCAGCAGCCGCAACCGATCAAGCAAATACTCGCATCCGCACGCTCAACGATCGCAGAAGGCGAATAGAAGGAGTCTTCCACAGAGTTCGCCTACACTCCAAAGCGCGCCTTCACCGACTCACGCTTGAGGCGCAGTTCCCGCCACTCGTTGACCAACCGGCTGGCTTCGATCACGCCGCAACCGGCGGGAAGCAACACGCGGTCCCCGTTCCACCAGACGCCCCGGATGGCGACCAGTCCGCGGAAGACCCCGTCGACGACCGCCCCGAAAGGCGCTCCGAACTCGCCCGGGGCACCGAGCCGGTCCCGCCACGAGATCAGCCGGTTCATGGTCTCGCGGGTCCTTGGAAGCGGACCGAGGGCCGGCGTCGGATGAAGGCGGCGGATGAGATCATCGACCGACTCCTCGCCGGAGAGCTCGACTTCCACCGGGGTATGAAAATGCACGATCGGCCCGAGATCCATGATCTCCCGCCGGCCGCGCTTGAGATCCCCGAGGTCTCCAAGCTTCGAGACCAGCGCCTGCGCCACGAACTCGTGCTCACGGATCTCCTTTTCGTCGACCTCGAGCACCTCGCGCTCGTCGGCCCGCGCGGTCCCGGCAAGCGCCATGGTCCTCAGGCGGCGACCCTCGACCACCAGGAGGTGCTCCGGTGACATCCCGGCGAATCCCGCGCTGCCGGCGGAAAACCCATACGCGACCAGGGGAGCCGGAGCCAAGCCCGCCCGGGTCAGCATCGCGGCTGGCTCTCCCGAGCGCACCCGCCCCCGTTCGACCACGACCGGCACCGTCTTCTCGAACATCCCGCGGCGAATCGAAGTCGTGATCTCTTCAAAGACCTCGGCAAAGTCGGAGGCCTCCGGCACCGTCCAATCGATCTCGGGAGGACCCTCTGCCGCCAGCGACCCGCCGAGGTCTCCGGGATCAACAAGCTGCCATCGATCCGGCACCCACCACGGCTCAGGGACACCCAGACCGAAATCGTTGCGATAGAAGGCCGCACCCCTTTGCGGAGGTTCCGCGCGGCACTCGAAAGGGCCGTGCCCCACCAGCACAAGACCGTCGGACCACCCGAGCAATGCTGTCGCCGGGGAACTCACGCCGGCCTCTCACCCTGAAAGCGGGCCAGTTGTTCGTTCTGAGCCTCGATCACCATCTCGAGTTCCGAGATCCGCTCCCGGCTGCGTCGTGCCTGAAAGCCGTGCAGCGCAAACCCGATCACAAAAAGCAGCAGGCCGAGGCCCAATGCGACGATCCCGCCGGCCAGAATGAACTGATAACCGCCGAAGGTGGGTGGAGGAGTCGCGCCTGAACTCGCGATGCTCGCCGAAATGTTTTGGACGGCCAGAAAGCTGCCAAGCACCGTGAACACCAATCCCAGGCACAATGAGGAAATCCCGACGAGCATCAGCCACCAGGCCGCACCGCGGCCAGCCTTTCCCAGCCCGATGACGCCGACCCAGAGGCCGACGAGGACAGGGATCCACAACACTATGCCGATCAGGCCTGAATGCATCATGCCCGGAGCAATAGCGGAGGGCCACGACCCGGTCAACCCGCCGCCCGGGCATCGTCAGGGCTGGCGACCCAACTGCTCGTTCTGCGCCTCGATCACCATCTCGAGTTCAGAGATCCGGTCACAGACCCTGCGGAAACCCAGCGCATGCATCGCAAAGCCGACCATGAACAAAAGGGATCCGAAGCTCGAAAAGAGCCCCGTTCCCAGGAAGAAATAGGCCAGCTGGGAAGGCGAGCTGAGACGTGGCATGATACCGAGCTGGATGATCGGCAAAGCAACCATGCCAAGCGTCGCAAGAATCACGCCCATCAGCATGCACCACCACGGACCTCCCCGCCGCCCCCTTCCAATCGCCACCACACCGATCCATTGGGCAACAACGACCGGAGCGAACAACAGGACGGAAAAGAAGCCAGGCATGTTCATTGCCCTCCGACCCTAGATATCCCGGAGCGGGAGCGCAATCACCACCTGATCAATCGCGCGTCGTGACCGCGTAACGCGACTTTTCAGATCCCGGGCTCCTCCTCTTCCGGAGCTTCGGGCGCCTTGGGAAGCTGATCCACTTCTTCGAGCAGGTTGACCATGTCCACGCCGCGCTCGGCCGAGGCATCGTGGCGGAAATCGAGCACCGGGGTGGATTTCAGCACCACGCGCTTCGCCACCTTGGTCTGGATGGCGCCGTGCTGCTGGTTGAGCTTTTCGAGAATCGTGACCGGGTTGCCGGCCATGATGCTGATCCAGACCCGTGCCTCCTTCAGGTCCTGGGTGGCCTCGACGCTGCTCACCGTCACCAGCGCCCCGTGCCATTCGTAGTCCCGCTGGATGACGGTGCCGATCTCACGCTTCAGCAGCTCGTTGACGCGGGTGATTCGGAGGGACATCGCGGAAGTTCCAAGTGTTAAGTTCCAAGTTCCAAGCTCGAGTCGAAGTCCCTGCCTTTCATTGGCACTTGGAACTTCGAACTTGGACCTTTGTCACAGCGTCTGCGGGACCTTCTCGAGCTCGTAGCACTCGATGATGTCGCCTTCCTCGTACTCGTTGAACTCGCCGAGGCGGATGCCGCACTCGATGCCCACCTTGACCTCCTCCACTTCGTCGGTGAAACGGCGGAGGGTCGACATCTTGCCATCGAAGATCGGCACGCCGTCGCGAATGACGCGTGCGTGCGCCTTACGGTGCACCTTGCCGTCCTTGACGAAACAACCGGCGGCCCGGCCCTTGAGCACCTTGAAGACCTGCTTGACGTCGGCGTGGCCGATGACCGTCTCGCGGGTTTCCGGCTCGAGCAATCCGAGCATGGCATCCCGAACCTGGTCGATGAGTTCGTAAACGACCGAGTAGAGCTTGATCTGCACGCCCTCGGACTTGGAAAGCCGTGCGGCCTTGGCCTCGACCTTGACGTTGAAGCCGATGACCACGGCATCCGACGAACTCGCCAGCTGAATGTCTCCTTCGGTGATCGGCCCGGCGGCGGCGGCGAGGAAATTCACATCCACCTTCTCGGACTCGATGTCCATCACGGCGTTGCGGATGGCCTCGACCGATCCCTGGACGTCCGCCTTGAGAATCACGCGAAGCCGGGCCTTCGAGGCACCGTCGGTGGCGTGGGCAAGAAGGTCCTCCATCCGGCTCTTCTGCGGCACCTTGAGTCGCTCGGCCCGCATTTCACCCTGACGCTCGCCGGCCAGCTTCTTGGCGGCGCGGTCGCTGTCCATCTCGACCAGCTCGTCGCCCACCCGGGGCAATTCCTCGAATCCGAGGACTTCGACCGGCGTGCCGGGACCGGCGGAATCGATGTTTTCGCCGCGGTCGTTGATCAGCGCCTTCACCTTGCCGGCGAACGGACCGCAAATGAACGGCTGGCCAACCGTCAGGGTCCCGCTCTCGACGATGACCGAAGCCACCGCGCCCCGGCCCTGTTGGAATTTCGCCTCGATGATGGCCGCGCGGGCGTGGCCGCGGGGATTGGCCTTCAGCTCGAGCACCTCGGCCTGAAGCGCCAGCAGTTCCAGCAGGTCGTCGACCCCGTCGCCCTTCAGCGCGGAAATCTCCAGACACTCGGTGTCGCCACCGAAGTCGGTCGTCTGCAGACCCTCCTCGGCGAGCTGGCTCTTGACGTGCATCGGATTGGCGGATTCCAGGTCGATCTTGTTGATTGCGACGATGATCGTCTTGCCCGCCTTCCTGGCGTGCTCGATCGCCTCAAGCGTCTGCGGCATGAGACCGTCGTTGGCCGCGACCACCAGCACGACGATGTCGGTGATGTCGGCGCCGCGGGCGCGCATGGATGAGAAAATCGCGTGGCCGGGCGTGTCGATGAAGGTCACGGGCTTGCCCTCGTGCTCCACCTTGTAGGCACCGACGTGCTGGGTGATGCCGCCCGCCTCGCCGGCGGTGATCCGCGAATCTCGGATGCGGTCGAGCAGGGTCGTCTTGCCGTGATCGACATGACCCATGATCGTGATGATCGGCGGGCGAAGCTGCAGCTCCTCTTCCGGTTCGTCGCTCGGAGCCTCGGGCTCGACCGCCTTGTCCTCTTCCTTGTGAACACCGCCGCCCTTTTCACGCTTCTCGCGTTCGAAGGTGAAGCCGTGCTGCTCGCACACCTGGGCGGCGATCTCGGGCTCGATCGCCTGATGCGGCGCCACGAAAACCTGAAGCTTGATCAGGTCCGCCAGGAGTTGGAAGGGCTTGAGCCCCATCAATTCGGCAAGCTCGCTGACAATGATCGGAGGCTTGATCGTGATGACTTTGCCGTCGCTGGTCCCCTCTCCACCTTCGGCGGCCACTTCGCCTTCCGGTGGCGCCGGCTTGGGTGTCGACGCCGCCGGCGTGGGAATCATGGAAGGGTCCTCGTCCTCGAGAACCTTCGAAATTGCGGGCAAAACCGCCTTTCCGGATTGATCCTTCTTCCGGACCTTGGGCTTCTCTTCTTCCGCAAGCGGATCGTAGGCCTCGCGCTTCGCGTCCTCGACCGTCTTAATCTGCGACGCCTCCTGGCGCTGCCGTTCACGGCGCGAGGGAGTCTTCTTCTCGCCAATCAGGTCGAGAGCTTTTTCCTTGGGCTTGCTGTCGCTATCGTCAGGCATCAGAGGTTCTGGGGAGAATGGCGGCCGTCTCAGGCTCAGGCCTTCTCGGTCTTGGTTGATTCGGCATCTTCGCCTTCTTCTGCGGAAGTTTCTTCAGCCGGCTCCTCCGCTTCAGCCGGGGCTTCTTCGACCGATGCTTCTTCGGCCGGAGCTTCCCCGGCGGCGGTTTCTTCGGGCGGTGCCTCGGCAGCCACCTCCGGCTCCGGTGCCGCGGCATCGGGTTCGGCCGGTTCTTCGGCGGGAGCTTCACCGCCCGCATCGGCTCCTCCGAGTTCCGGCGGCAGGGCGCGACCCACCACCTGGTGGGCCTGCACGAGAATTTCCCGGGCACGCTCATCCTCGACCCCGAGCACCTGCACGATGTAGTCGGTCGGCATGTCGACGATCATTTCAGGCGAGGTGCCCCCGGCGTGGAAAAGCTTGTCGGCCATCTCCTCGTCGATCCCGAGCTGGCCGGCCACCGTCTGGGCGGCGTCCGCCACCTTCGCCTGGAACTGCTCGAGCTTCGACTCGTCCTTGCGGACCTGCACGTCCCAGCCCATCAGGCGGGAGGAAAGACGGGCGTTCTGGCCACGGCGGCCGATGGCCTTGCTGAGATCCTCCTCGTCGACGGTCACGTTCACCACCCGGTTCTCCTCGTCGATGCTCACGCTGCGAAGCACCGCCGGCTTGAGCGCCTCGCGGACAAACTCGTCGGGATCGTCACTCCAGCGGATGATGTCGACCTTCTCGTTGTTGAGTTCCCGGACGATGTTCTTCACCCGGGCCCCCTTGAGCCCGACGCAGGCGCCGACCGGGTCGACCTTCGGGTCATTGCTCCACACCGCCACCTTGGTCCGGTAGCCGGCCTCGCGGGCGATGCCACGGATCTCCACGGTGTGGTCGGAAATCTCGTTCACCTCGGCCTCGAACAGTCGGCGCACGAAATTCGGGTGGCTGCGGGAAAGGATGATCTCCGGCCCCCGACCCTCGTTCTCGACCGCCACCACGTAGGCACGCAGGCGATCACCGATGTTGTATTCCTCGGTCTGCACCCGCTCGCGCGACGGCATCACGCCCTCGAACTTGCCGAGGTCGAGCATCACGTCGGAACGATCGAAGCGCCGCACCGTGCCCGAGACGACGTCGCCGGCACGGTCCTTGAACTCCTCGTAGATCATCTCCTTCTCCGCCTGGCGGAGGCGCTGCATCATCGTCTGCTTGGCCGTCTGCACCGCGATGCGGCCGAAGTTCTTCGGCGTGATGTCGAACTCGACCTTGTCGCCGAGATCCACCTCGGGATTGCGCTTACGGGCCAGCGAGAGCGGCACTTCGTTGAACTTGTCCACGTAGTCGTCGTCGGCGACGGTGGTCAATGTGGCGTGGATCCGGGTGTCGCCCTTGCGGGTGTTGATGTCGGCCCGGATGTCCTCGATCGCATCGGCACCGGCCACCATCTTGCGGTAGGCGGAAATGAAGGCGTACTCGAGCGCGGCAACGACCTTGTCCCGGTCGATGCCTTTCTCTTTTTCGTAATAATCGATGAGAGCGACGATGTCGTTGGTCATGGCTGGCGTGGCGCGCAGGTGATGTCCAGAGACGCAAAAGAGTGGGTACTCGACCCACTCCGTGCTTGCGTCGGAAGATTGATCGACGGGGGCATAAGCCGACACCCTCTTCCATGCAAGCCCAATCTCCGCATCAACGCTAAGGTTGCAGGGCGTTTGTGTCGCAGGAGTTGCGGGGCCTCTGTTGCAAGGGATGTTTCCTTTTTGCTAGACATTGCCCTCAAAACCGGCAGGTTATCCGG
>NZ_JBISBU010000088.1:0-16077 GCF_044385805.1 Haloferula sp. A504 | reverse complement strand
TAGCCCACGACTTGAACCAGACACGGCACCTCCCTTTCAACCCTCAAACCACCCCGAAGGCGCGTGGCTGGCTCCAGTCGCAGCCATAGGGTCTACCTGAACGGCACCAGGATCCAGTCCTACAGCTGGTGGGCGGACCCCAAGGACAACCGCCAATGGCCGATGAGCAAGCGGGCGGTCGCCCAGCTCAGGAAGGGCACCAACACCCTCGCCATCTCCACCACCCTCGTCTACCCCTCCTCCCAGAAGCCGCACTGGAAGGACGAGGTCTTCGGCCACGTGGACTGCTACATCGAAGGCCTCCGGAAGGAGGATCTCTACTGAAAATGCCAGCTCCTCGGCTCCCTAATCAGGGCTCGATTTCTCGGACCCCTTCGAGAGGCCAACGGCCTCCATCATCATAGCCCGGGGCAACGAGTACAGCGAGGCCGCCCTGGGAACCGGCCCCAAAAAATATCCGCAGGCTGAAAGCCTGCCTCATCACGGGCCGCCGATCTCCGAATCGGCACCCAACGCTTCACCCACCCCGACTTCCAACCCCTCCGATCTATCCCGCCCAAACTTGCCCGGCACAATAAATGTTCTTATGAACACTCCTTGTGCCTTCCATCTACCAACCCCGCCGCCCCCGCGCCTCGCCCCTGTGGCAAATCGTCCACCACGCTTTGGGCGAATTCCTCGCCACCTACGAGCACTGCCACCGCAAGGCCTGCGGCCCGCTCCGCCCCGACACCATCGACGTCGTCGAACGCTTCTACTGCTGCGGCGACCTCTCCACCGGCTTCACCCGCCTCCAGTGTCCCGACTGCGGCCACGAACGCCTGCTCGCCTTCACCTGCAAGGGCCGCCACTTCTGCCCCTCCTGCCATCAGCGCCGCGTCCGCTCCACCGGCCACTGGATCGGCCACACCCTCTGCCACGAGGTTCCTCACCGGCAGTTCGTCTTCACCATGCCCCGGCCCCTGCGCGGCATCTTTCGCAAGCGACGACACCTCCTCGATCTCCTCTTCCGCACCTCCATCGAAACCCTGCGTGACTGGTTCCGCTCGCGCCTCGATCTTCCCGACGGCCAACTCGCCGCCGTCGCCGCCGTCCAGACCTTCGGCGACTACCTCGTCTTCCACCCCCACCTCCACGTTCTCGCCGCCACCGGCCTCTACGACCGCGAAGGCACCTTCCACGAACTTCCCGTCGAAGGCATCGAGCCCCTCGCCGAACTCTTCCGCCACCGCTTCCTCGCCGTCCTCCGGGCGGAGAAGCTCATCAGCGAGAAGAAACTTCGCCAGCTCCTCGCTTGGAAACACAGCGGCTTCAGCCTCGATGCCGGCACCCGCCCGGTCCGCACCGCCGTCGGACGTCAGAAGCTCGCCGAGTATCTCCTGCGCGCCCCCTTCTCCCTCGAAAAGATCACCTGGGTCGAGAAAACCAGGCGCGTCATCTACCGCTCCCGCACCAGTTGGCGCACCAAGCGGAATTTTCAGGTCTTCACCGCCATCGACTTCCTCGCCGCCGCCGTCGAGCACATCCCGGCGAAGAATCAGCACACCATCCGCTACTACGGCCGCTACTCGAACAAATCCCGCGGCCTCGAAGTCCGGCCTTGGAAACCCAGCGTCGATCCCGCCGCCCCGCACACCGTGCCCGCCCCGCCCAAGCGGAGCGCCCGCAACCTCCGCCCCCTATGGCGCAAACTCATCCTCCGGATCTGGCGCACCGATCCTCTCATCTGCCCCTGCTGCAAGGGCCTCATGCGCCCCAAGGGTCGCCTCCAACGCCCCGAGGAAATCCAATTCTTCCTCCAACTTCACGGCCTCTGGGAAGGCATCATCGACATCCCGCCACCACCCGATCCGCCCTACGACATCGACACCATGGAGCCGCTGTCCTGCCCCTTCGAGCGTCTATTGGAGCGCCGACGCGCAGCCGCGGGACCAGCATCTTTCGCAGATCGCGCTTCCCAAGCCGAATGGCAGGCCCCGGAACTCCCGCTCGACGACGAGCGCATCCTGGTCCTCGATGCCGATCCGCCCCCGGCCGACGAGTTCCGGGAATTCTGAACTTCAGCTCGGCTCTGGCTCGCCTTCACCGCACGTTCTTGACGTCGCGGACCGGAATCCTCACGCTTCAAGCCATGAAAACCGTCGAATGTCCGGTCTGGAAAGCCCCACCAAAGGAGCCAAACCGCCTCAATCCGGTTTCAGCATTTCAGCTTTTCAGAATTTCAGCCTTTACCCGCCCCCTTCCTCCCCCGCAACCCCCTCCAACCCCGGCCTTCAGGGCTCCTTCCGCCGGTCCCTGAAAAAGCAATTTCCTAGCAGTTCGTGGATGAGAGACGCAAGGTTGATGGGGCGGTTCAGGAGCGTATCAGGGCACCGTCCCGCATGGAGGATTCACGCCGTCGGGGCCAGGCGATGCGCGACAGCGTCGCGCGCCCCTTCTCGCTTCACCTCCAGTTCCAGAGAAACAAGCCACCAAATCGGTTCGGGCGGCGCACTGCTCCCCGACCGAGGAACAACGCCGGAATCAGGGAAAAGCTCCGAGTCCCTGCTCCAAATCGTTGAATGCATGCTGAGAATCGACGACGCGAGCAAGCGTTTGCACACGGACTTCTGGATCGGTGCACTCGGGCACCTCAGGGAATCTACGGAGTCATGCCCGGCCAAGGTGATCGTCGCCGTTTCAGCGGTCCTCCTTTCCGGACCCGCACTTGAGAGGATGCCCGCGACAGACCCGGAGGAAAGTTCGATACAAACGCAAAAAAGCGCACCCGCCGGCAGACGGGTGCGCTCGTGAAAATCAATCGGTCGGTCGCCCAACCGCGCTTCGGCGAGTCTCAGGCCCGGCGGCGGCGAAGCAGGCCGAGGACCCCGAGACCGCCGAGAAGGGCGATGCTGGGCTCGGGGATCACGGTGAACTCCGCGGCGACCGTGACCGGGCGGCTGCTTCCTCCGGTGAATTCGTAGGTCCCGGCACCAGCGGTAGCGATGGTCGCGTAGCCGGAGCCGCCACCTGCGGAGCCCGCCGGGCCATCAAGAAGAACGGTCAGCGGCGATTGGGCCGTGCCGGAACTGCCGTTGTTGGCGTGAGAGGCAACGACGAAGCTGTCGTTGGCCGTCGTGGTGAGACTGACGGTCTGGCTTTGAGCCGAGTTGGTGGCTCCCACGCCATCCGCCGTCCCCGAGAGGAACAACCAGGAAGCCGCGAAGTCATCGCTGCCCGATCCGTCGATTACAAGATTGCCGGTGCCAAACGTTCCGCCGGCATCGGAGGCGTCCAGGTAGTAGATCCAGGTCTGCTGGATCGCATTGGTGTCGGTGACGGCCAACGTGAATGAGTCGCCGTTGAACGACACGCCGGTGGGAAGAGAGTCTCCGAAGCCGTCCTCCCCGGAGATGGTGACCACGACTTTGGATGCGCTGGACGCGTCGAAGCTCGAGAGCATGGTCGCCGGTAGCGAACTGCCGCTGCTGGCGTCGAAGGTGCCGCTGCCCGAGCCTCCCAGAATGGAGATCGCGGCGGAGGCGACGGAGATCGAGGCCAACGAGATGGCGGCGATGGCGGTGGGGAGGATGGAATTTGGCATCATGGCGGTCACTTCAGTTTGCTGGATGAAAGTCTGCTTGGGTTCGGACGAGCACAGCTCGTGCACGTCATCGCTAATGAATTCGATGGAAGGCGGTGCCGTTAACGAAACTTCTGAGTTTTTTTTCAGGACCTCGGGATCTCGCTGAAGCCGGAGGCGTTGGGCCGGGGCTTCCCATCACGGACCTTCACGGCAGCAGCCCGAGCATCGTCGTGGCGGCAGCGCTGCCGATCGATTGCTGCCCGGCGGCGTCGAAGTGGAGGTTGTCGCCCTTCATGCCGAAGCCGTCGGTATCGACCCAGTCGGTGAGGGGGTCGCTGTCGGCGACGGTTTCCTGGGCGGTGCGGACCACCCCGAGTCCGGTGGCGTTCAGCGCGGTCTGACCGTCGGAGAGGCGGATGACGACGAATGGAAGGGTCGTGCCGTAGGTCGCCGTGATGTCGTCGAGGAAGTTCTGGAGGTTGGTCTCGTATGCATTCCACAGCGACGAGCCGCCCTGGATATCGCTTTCGCCCTGGAGCCAGATCATGCCCTCGATGCCGATGGTGGCGTCCGGGTAGGTGGTGGCGAGGGCGGCGAGGCCGTTGGTGACCGTCTGCTGGAAGGTGACGTATTCCGGCCCGTCGCCGCTGGTGGTGGCATCGCCTCCCGCCACCCAGTCGCTGGCCAGGTTGGTGCCCCCGTTGGCGTATTTGATCAGGGCGACACGGGTCGTGGTGCCGTCGCCGAGCTGGTCGGCGAGGGTGCGGCCGAAAGTGATCGAGGGGCCGAAGCCGTCGGTCTCCGAAAGTCCCGGGCGCAGGGTCGTGAGGGCGGCGGTCTCGTTCTGGACCTTGTAGTAGAAATCGATGTCATCCTGCGGCTGCTGGAGATCGGTTGGGCTCGTCGGTAGTGCGGAAGGATCGGCGCGACCGTCGGCATTCGACTGCCCCCCGACCAGGAAGACACGGACGGTTTCCACCGCCGAGACAGGTGAGTCCTTTTCGATGATCGAGAAAAAGCGCCGCGGGCCGTCGCCGGCAACATCGGTCAGCGTATTGGTCGGTAGCGTGGCGCTGAGGTCGCCGTAGGTTTCCGCGCCGTCATCATAGACCGCCCAAGTGGTGGGAGCGGTCGAGAGGTTGGTCGAGCTGACGAGGTCGTAGAGTTTGCCGCTCTGGCTGGGCCAGGAGAAATCGAAGCCAGCGCCGCTGGAGGTGATTGTCAGTCTTAATTCGGGAGTGACGGCGGCCCCGCCGGCAACAAACTCGGCGGCGATGGTGACCGGCCGGCTGTTGCTGCCGGTGAAAGAGTAGGCACCCGTGCCCGCCGGACCGACGATTGCGTGGCCCGAGCCGCCGCCCGCCGAGCCGGCGTCGCCGTCGAGAAGCGGAGTGAGGGGCGCCTGAGCGGTGGCACCGCCACCGTTGTTGGCGTGGGCGGCGACGACGACGCTGCCGTCAGCCGTGGTGGTGAGGTCCACGCTCTGGGTAGGAGATGACGCGCTGGCCCCGGCTCCGTCCGCGGTGCCCGAGAAGGCGAACAGCGAACCGGCGAGATCATTGCTGCCGCTGCCGAGCACCACCAGGTCGCCGACGCCGAAAGCTCCGCCCGGAACGGCGCTGGCGTCGAGATAGTAGATCCAAGTGTGCTGAATGCCGTTGTTTGCGGTGATGACGGGTGTCATCGGCACCGAGTCGAAGGTCAGGCCCGTCGGCAGCGAGTCGCCGAATCCATCCTCATCGGAGATCGTCGCCACGAGCTTGGTCGCCCCGGTCGCGTCGAAGCCGACAAGACCGGTGAGGGGATAGCTGCCGCTGAGGCCGGGGAAGGAGTCAGAATTTTCGCGGGAAATCTGGGCAGGCAGTCCGCCCGAGGTGAGGAGAAGCGTAAGGACGGCGAGAGTTCTGGCAGAATTCATGGTATTCACGAGGCGATGGATGGTTTCGAAGCGCGTGGCGACGGATTGGCGGTGATGAATTCACGATTCCGGTCGGGCGTTAACAGAAAACGTGGCGTCTCGGTTGTATTGCTCGTGAAGCGGGCGCGACAGCGTCGCGTCAGGCGAGGGGAATGCAGAGAAAGCTGATGGGAGTGGATGGGGAGGTCACGGCCCGCAGGTTTCTGGGTTTCGACTGCCTTTGCCCCAAAGCCAGGGAACGATTCCGAGTCTCCGTCGCGGGAAATCAGTTAACGTTGCCGAATTTCCCGGATATGATAGCGGAACGATGGCCGACGATCTCCAGGAACAGTCGCGATTCGTCGGGTTGATCGCCCGGCACCAGGCGGCGTTGCATGCTTACATCATCTCGCTGATGCCGGGCGTGGACGGGGTGGACGACGTGCTGCAGGAGACCAACCTGGTGCTGTGGGAAAAGCGCAAGAGCTTCCGGGAGGGGACAAATTTCAAGGCCTGGGCGTGCCAGATCGCGCGCTACAAGGTGATGAGCCACCGGCGCCGACTGGCGAATTTCGGGCGTCCCGTTTTCGACGACGATCTGGCCGAGATGCTGGCCGCCGAATGCGAGGCCGAGCCGGAGGAACTGGATGTGCGGATGGAGGCGCTGCGGAAGTGCCTCGGACGGCTGCGCGACAAGGAGCGTGAGCTGATCAACCACCGCTACTTCTCCAACGATGGCCTTGAGGCGTTCGCCGAGAAGCGCGGGCAGAGCGTCGAGACCCTGCGGGTGACGCTTTTCCGCATCCGGGCGGCGCTGAGGAAGTGCATCACCGGGGTAATGAACATCGACCGCGCCCGATCATGAGCCGCCGCAAACTGGAAATGCTGCTCGACGAGTTGTTCGAGGGTCGGATCGAAGGCGGGGACTTCGAGCGGCTTCAAGCCGAGCTGCGCGCGAATCCCGAGGCCCGGCAGGCCTATCGCGAGACGCTGAATCTCGAGCACGCGCTGCGCTTCCGGGCCAAAGGGGTCGATCTGCTGAACGTGGTGCCGATGGAGAAGGTCGTCGAACGGCGCCAACGTCGGGTGCTCCGGCACGCGCTGGGTGCCGCCGCGGCCGTGGTGGTGCTGGGTGCGGTGGCGATGGCGTTGATCCTGACCCGCACGCCGCCGCCGGCGGTGACCTTCGAGACGAGTCCTGGCACCGAGTGGATGATGAGTCATGCGGCGACGGGTGAGGAGGCGCCGGACGGGCGGGTGATGGAGCCGGGTTCGCGGCTGGTGCTGGAGCAGGGGACGATGGAGCTGGATTTCGCCTCGGGCGTGCGCGGGATCGTGAGCGGACCGGCCGATCTGACGCTGTTGCGCGAGGATCTGGTGGATCTCGGGCACGGCACCGTGTGGTTCGAGGTGCCGGAAAAGGCGGTGGGTTTCCAGGTGCGCACGCCGGATCTGGTGCTCACGGATCTCGGCACGGCGTTCGGGATCGTGTCGAAGGACAATTTTCTCGACGAGGTGCACGTTTTCGACGGCGAGGTCGAGGTGCTGCATCGCCGGGGCGTGCGGCACGAGGAGCGGATCCGGGAGGGCGGGGCGAGGTCGGCGGATCCGGCCGGGCGGTGGCAGGAAATTCCACTTCGCCCCGGCGATTTCCGCACCGAACTGCCGGAGACCTCCTCGGCCCCGATCGTCGTGGACGACACAGCGACCTTCACGACCTCGCCCGGGAATGGGATGGTCCGCAAGGACTCCTTCACGTTCACGATCGACGGTGATCTTGCGGGTTTCGATCCGGAGGGCTCCGACAAGCTGGTAGCGACGTTTTCGCACGAGCGCGGGGCGATCGACGAAGTCACCTACGGTGGCGTGCGGATGGCGCTTGCGGCGCGCTCAACGAGCGGGTCCGAGCAGGAGACGGCGATCTATCACCTCGATGCTCCGGGTGTGGCGGGAGACATGGTGGTGCGTTTTAAGGGTGCCGCGAATGGTGTCGGCGGCTCGCTGCTGGCGCTGTCGAACACCGCGCCTGGCGGACCGTTGGCGCGGGCCTCGAGCACCTCGTCCCAAGCGCGGCTGGCCGTTGAGGAAGCCGGCTGCGTGGTGGTGGCGAGCCATGCCTTTAACGGCAACGGGAAAGACGACTCGGCGCGCGCGCTGGCGCCGGTGGTACCAGTGTTCTCGGGGCCGACCGGTTCGAGCGCCGGCGGCTCGGGCTACCTGACGGCGATTGTGCCGGGCGAGGTCGAGTTGAAGTTCGCCGGCGGCAGCCTGTACCCGAGCACCAGCGCGGCGGCATTCGCGCCGAGGCGGTAGGGAGTGTCTGAACTCAACCCCCTCCAACCCCGGCCTTCAGGGCTCCTTCCGCCGGTCCCTGAAAAAGCAATTTCCTAGCAGTGATCACCACCGGTCTGCCCTTCGCTGGCGCCCTGCTGCTGATGACCTTCTGCCTGTTCAAGGGGCTCAGGCGCGAGCGGATCGCCAAAACCGAGGAGGTGACCTCGAGCGTGGCACCCGAGCGCGGGGAATAAATCGCCGAACCGCCCCCGAAGATCGCCGCGGTCGCCGCGCTCATCAGGTCGGAAAAGGTCCCGGCAGCCAAGGCCGGCAAGCCGAAGCGCGATCTCCCGGCATTCCACCTCGGGCCGCCTCCGAAAAGAGCGCGCGACGCCGTCGCGCATCGCCTGCCCCCGGCAGGCCCACCTGTTTCAAGCCGAGAACCTGACGCGTTTCCAGGTCAGCGGCACTCCCCGATGCCTCGCTCCACCTACTCCTGGCGAGACGGCATCGCGCGTCCCTTTCCCCGACGTCTCCTACAACGACGTGCAGGCGTCCGGGCCATACGGGCGGTTCACCGGCGCCCGTTCTCCGCCTCATCTTTGGCCATCGCCTCCGAGGCCCGCGCCACCTCGGCGGCGCGCCGGCAAAACTCGTAGTCCGTGCCGTTCTGTGCCTGAAGTCCCACGATTCGAAACAGCTCGATCGCCCTCTGGTCTTCTTCGCCACCGGACAAGAGCCGGCACGCCTTTTCATACATCCGGAACGTGCGGTGCATGTTTTCCTCGGCCAGATCTTCGAACTTCGTGGCTTTCGCTTCTTCGAAACCGTAAACGCTCGTCGGCGTCTCGAGCTTGAGCCAGTCGTCCAACGAAATCCTCTCGCCGGTTCGCCGGTCCTTGATCAGCGAAATCTCCCCACTCTCCGGATTCACCAGGAACACCTGCCAGATGGCGAAGTGCCGGTAGTCCGGAAAATCCAGCCCGAGAATGTAGGCCTCGTCCCGAACGGCGTCCGGCGGCCACACGGTGCTCGCCCAAGCGGCCTCCGTCTGGAACCGCTCGCCCGCCGGCTTCGGCGAACTGGCCACCAGCGAGTAAGCATTCTCGCCCGTCGTTTCGCGCAATCGGCGCATCTTCCCCCGCATCGCCGCCACCGGCGGCAGCTTGAACAGTCGCGTCCAAACCGCCTCCGAATCCAACCCGGGAATCCGAGCGTTTCGCCGCGCATCGGCGGGCTTCCCGTCAGCAGCCCGTCCTCGCCTCTCTTTCCCCCCGAGCACGAACACCTCGCGCACCCCGGCCTCGACCGCACGGCGCCGGGCCTGCTCAACCTCGGCTTCGGGAATCCCGCCGTGGGCATGGATCGCCAGACTCATTTCCGGCTCGGCGGCGAGCCGTTCCTTGAGCCGGTCCCGCAGTGATTCGAGACCGATCCGCTCTCCATCGAACCAGCAAGCGGGCTTTTCGGAACGCGGCTTCTCCCAGCCCGCCTCGGCCATAACCAGACGGACGGACGGCTCGCCTTCGACCCGAGCTTCCGCCGGGAGCGGATCCTCCGCTGCTTCAACTGTCCCGCCTCCCGGGAGCCAGCCCTGCAACGACAGATCAACCCGGCGGCTTTGCCCGGACTCCAGCGTCACCGGCACCGCCTCATTGCCCGACTCGAGCTGCTTGTGCTTCACCAGCAAACCGGCCTCGCCCGGCGGCAGACCGCTGAGTCGGAACCGACCGTCCGGACCCGTCACGCTGCGCGCGCCCTCGAAGCTCCAGGGCAGGGACAGCTTGGAATAGTTGCCCGCCTTCCAGACGACCCACACCTGGGCGTCGGGCACCGGTCGTTGGCGGCCATCGACCACACGGCCCTCCACCGTCGCGGTGGATTTCGAAAGGTCCGCCACCAGCCCGGCCACCTGCTCGCCCTCGTCGAGCGAGAGGATTCCCACCCAGGCCCGGTCGGTCACCGGAGCCTGCGGGAATGGCTCGCCCGGCCGGGTCCACTTCGCCCATCGCGCGTTCTCCCCCGCAAGCGGACCCGACCAGGGATAATACACCATGGCACTCCCGGGCGGAGCCCCCTCGATGCGGAACTCGCCGTTCTCGTCCGTGATCGCGCGCAGGTGATTGGAAATGCCGGCGCTCATCCCGTGGGGCGCGTCCCCCTTCCCCTGCCAGTGATCCTCGAAATTGCAGTGAGTCGAGACCGACAGCGGCGCCCCGGGCAGCGGACGGCCCTCGGCATCCAGCACCCGACCGCTCACCACGCCCGCCTTGAGCATCAGGTAGCGCTGGTCCTCCCAGGTGCCGTCCGGTCGACTGCGAATGTCCATGTCGTAGTGATGCCAGCGCGAAAGATAGCCCTCGGCCTCGGCGCGCAGCCACAGACGCGCTTCACGACCGTCGCCGTTGTCCGCATCCGGGATCGGCACCTGACCCGAGGCATCGCTCACTCCCTTCCACACCGGCACGTTCCGCCGGCGGGACTGCCCGTTCTCGATCGTCTTGGCCTGCTCCTCGAACTGCACGCGCACCCCGGGGATCGGCCGGCCGGCGCTGTCGACAAAGGTCAGCGTCGCACCGGAATCTCCGTATAGGTCCAGGTGGAAGTTCCGAACCTGGGCCTCAAGCTGGACAAGCATGTCCCGATCCGTCGAAACCTCGACATGCTCGACGCCGGCCTCCTCGGCCATCTTGCGGGCCTTGCGCAGGTTCGCCCAGACGAAGTCCGGCTGAATGAAGATGAAGAGGTGAAGGTCCGGCGCCTCACGGACCCTGGTCTCGAGTCGGTCATGGAGCTGATCGAGCGTGATCCGCTCGCCATCCAGTCGGCAGTCGATCTCTTCCGGCGGCCGTTGTTCCTCGAGCCCCCCTTCCATCACCAGCCTGGCGACGGGTTTGCCCGCCTTCTCGGCCCGTGCCCCACTGGAGATGGCCAACCTCTCCCGGGCGGCTCGGCCAAGCTCCGTATCCGGCACCTGATCGACGATCCGCCTCAGGCGCTCGCGCTTGAACCCCCAGCCGGATAGAAGCTCGGTCACCCCGAGCAGGTTGTTTTTCGTTGCACTGAGGCAGTTCTCCACGAACCCGGCGAAGGATTGAAAATCCCGATCACTGTCCGCGGCCTGGCGACGACCTGGAAGCCACTGCTCCCGGAGTCCTTCCTCATCGAAGGACGCCATCCACGCATACTGCTCCAGCAGCCGGTCGAACCGCTCCTCGGAGGGAAGGTCCGGCCCCGCCAAGCGGTAGCGGGCCCGGATGGTGTCCTTTCCGATCCGCTCGGGCTCCGCCTCCAGCGCCTGCTCCGCGTAGCGGCGCGACTTCGCGTCGTCCCGTTCCTCCCACAGGTCGGGCTCGATGTTCGTCGAGAACAACACGGAAAGCTGGGTCAGGATGTGGCAGCGCTCCCTCGAGCTCGAAGCGCGCGGTAGATACCGGAGATAGTAGTGCTCGGCCACGGGCTGCCCCCCGGCGAGGGACGGGCCCGGCCGCTCCTCGGAGTCGTACATCAGGGCGAGTCGCAGATCCGGATCGTCGGCGCGTTCCAGGATGCCCTCGAAGACGTCCGGTTGCAGTTGGCATCTGGCCCGCTCGGCCAGGACCTCGCGCGGCAGCGAGGCGGCGTTCTGCGCATCGCGTTGGAACTCCTTCAGCCAGTCCGGTTCGAAGTCCGCGCGATCGAAGGCCTGCGCCTCTTCCTCCGGCGCCAGCAGCCGGCCAACGAGCAGCAAGCTGTGCGTCTCCCCCCGCATCCAGAGGAGCGGCCGCAGGACATCGGGCGAAAGGGTGTTGCGACCGAGCGGCGGGTGCCATTTCGAGAGAGCCAGCGGACCGATTTCCCTGACACTTTCGTCGCCATCTCCCATCCGGATCTTGTACCGCATGGCCCCCCGGCCGTCTTCATAGGCCTTCTGGAAGACGTCCAAGGAAATCCTCGCGAGCTCTCCAACCGTTCCGGACTCATGGCTCGAAAACCCGAGGTATCGTCCCTCCTCCAAAAGCAGCATGTGATAGCTTGCCCGGTGATCCCGAAGCGCCCCGGGAACCTTGCCCCTCCATTCCGCCTCGAAAGGGTCATCCTCCCGCATCGAGCCGCGGAACACCGTTCGCTCCAGCCGTAACATGGGTGGACCAAAGACCTGGCGGGCCTGCTCGGTGAAAAGCATGACGTGCTTGCCGCGGAAGGTCTGGGCCTCGAAATCGGCCTCCCTCACCACCAGCAGCCCGGCCACGGGAATCCCGTCCGGCATCCGAACCGCGAAGCCGAAGCAGCGATCGTCCTCCAGACGGTCGAACTGGTGCCCGCGCCACTCCCCATTCCCGACCTCCGCGTGGCCCTCGATCCCGGGCTTCTCCAAACGCGCCGAGGCCAGACGCCGCACCAATTCGTCCGCCGGCAGATCCTCCTCGGCCTCGACCAGCACGAACTCCTCCGCCCCGGGCACGCCGAGCGCGATCTTTCCGCCCGCGAACTCGGCGGTCAGGACCGCGTCCGGGCCGGGCTGTCGGAACAACTCATCTTCGAGGTGCACCATGTGCCCCCGATTGAGATTCAGGGCGCCGTTCTCGGCCCCGGACTCCAGATCGTGCAGCTTGAGACCCCGCCACTCCGTGTAGGGACCGTTGGCCTGCGGCGACGGCTGGACCAGCTGCCGCAGCGGATCCATCGGCCGCAACCCGACGCTGTATTGCGGATCATCCGTCGTCTTCTTCAGCGAGAGCCCGTAGAGTCGGTCCTCCGGATCGAGCGCCAGCAGGTAGCCGTGATCAGGAATCGTCACCCGATCGCGCGCTGCATCAGCCTTCGCCCGGGCCACCAATTCACGATGCGACACCCGCCCCAGCCAGTCCCACATCGTCGTCGGATAGGGCGGCCCGCCCTCCCACAGCGGCATCGCCCGCAGCCCGTTGAACAGCACGATTTCGTCGCCATCGATGGTGAAGCCGGGACCTTCGGTTTCTTCGGCGAAGGTCTGCCAGATCGCCGCCCGCCCGGCGTCACTCGCGGCGTCCACCTTCGGCAACCGCACGTAATGGTCGCCTGGCGGATCCACGGAAAAGCTCTTCGGGATTCCCGGTCCGTCGAAGGGATAGACGAAGTGCTGACCCTGCTGCCACACGATCGAGCTCGAGTCGTCATCCCCTTCGCCGGAAAGCTTGCGGATCGCGTTGAGAAAGGCCGGCACGGTGTTGTTGGTGAAACGCTCGGTGGGCGGCGCCTCGACCATCGCCAGCCGTCGCTTCAGCTCCGGCACGACCGACGGCTCCCCGGCACGTTCCAGATTCTGCGCAATCACCCACCAAGCGTCCTCGGGCAGGCGGTCGAAGGCCCGCTTCAGATGCCCGATCGCCTCGTCGCCACCCAGGGTCGCAAGCGCCGGAAGCGCCGCCCATGGCTTCTCCTCGAGAAACCCTGCGATGAGGTCCGCGTGCCGCTCGCCTCCCATCTTGCCGAGGAGCAACACACCGCAGTACCTCCGGTTCGGTTTGATATGTCCCGGCTGATCGGACAACTCCTCCAAGGTCCGCTCAAGATATGCCACCGCCAGCGGATGCCCCTTGAATTGCTCGATCGCCTTCATCGCGAGAACATCCGTCGGTCCACTGTCGAGATACTCGATCAATCCCGCCACGACCCCGGGACCGAGCCGCGTCACGTGAAGGAGGAAGTCCTTCTCCGACAAGTCACCCGCACGGCGCCGCTCGAACAAGGCCTCAAGTCGCTTCTTCTGATCTTCGCTCGTCTCCGGCAGCTCGCCGCGGGCCGGGACGTCCAGCCCGTTGAAGAAGAACTTGTGACGCGCCTTGAAGGGGATCACTTCGAAATGATCCACCTCATCCAAAGCCACATCCATCCGAACATACGCATGGCGGCCCCCGTTTCCGCGAAATTCACGGAAGTGCCGGTCATCCATCGGGTGCCTGGCACCATCCTTCGTCACCGCCACCACGTGATAACGGCCCGCCAGAAGCCTGCCTCGATTCCGAATGTTGAGCGTGAGCGTGCGATCCTGATCTTGAAGCGTGGTCATGTCCCACTCCATCGCTCCGGTTCCATCACCACGACCGCTCGCGGAACCGGCAAACAGTCTCGTGATGACCAGCTCGCTGCCATCGAGAGTCGCCACGGCACCCTCGACCGCCGGGATCGAAAACACCGGACCCGAATCCTCGGTGACCACCCGCAGCCAGACGTCAATCGCTTCGGGCAGCGAACCGCCCGTCTCCCGCAACCGCAGCGAGGCACTGGCGCCGATCCGTTCCACCAGAAAATCCGGGTTCTCCACCCTGGGCTCGCGCCACTTGCTGGTATGCAGATGCTCTCGACTCGAGTGATCAAACAGCCGGATCTCCACGACCTCGTAGCCGCTGTCCTCGCCGAGATCGAGATTCAGCTCCCACTGCGGACCCTCCTCCGACCGGGCGCCAGCCTCGCCGCGCACGGGCACCCATTCCAACGGAGACGCCTCGAAGCGCAGGCCATCGACCCGATACACCTGGTCGCGATCCGCCACCTCGACCCCCTTCTCGTAGCCGCCTGGAGGATCGTCGAAATCGAAGTCCGCCAGATCATTCCGCCCCAGCCCTCCAAGCACCACCGCCAAAGCAATCCCACCCAGCGCCAGAACCGCCAGCACCCACCCGACGCGGCCGAGCCGCACCGGTCCGTCGTCTCCCTGACCCAGCACCCGCAGCACCCGCTGCTTCAAGGGAGCGCCACTCGATCCGGTCGCCGCGAGACGCTCGGCGAACTTCGCCGCCGTGCCGTTCCGCTCGAGCCGACACTCCGAGCAGATCACCAGCGCCTCGGCGTAGTCCGCCGGCTCGCAGCCCGCCGCCACCACGTAGTTATCACACGCTTCCTCGCGCAGCGCATCCATCCGCCGGCTCATCCACCATACGGCCGGATGAAAGAACAGGACGGTCTCGGCCAGCCGTTGCACCACCACCGCCCAGTGATCGCGGCGGTGCAGGTGCGCCAGCTCGTGCGCCAGCACCGCCTCGACCTGCGCCGGACTCAGCCGGCTGGCCAAGGCCACCGGCACCAGGATCACCGGCTTCGCCAGCCCCATCACCACCGGTGCCGCCACCTCGCGGCTCCACGCGACCGCCACCCGGCCGCGCACCTCGAACCAGCGGCTCATCTTCGCCAGCGACTCGGGCCACGGCCCTTCGGTCATCGGCTCCGCCCGCTTCCGCAGCCGAGCCGATCCCGCCCAGCCGAGCAGGAGACGCAGCGTCATCAACACCAGACCGACCGCGTAGGCCGCCGTCGCCCATGGCGCAACCTTGCGCCAAGCATCCGACGTCTTCTCATCGGGCGCGACAGACGGTGGTCCTTCGACCCTCGGAGAGGGCGCGGCAGGAAGCGGATCCACGGCGACCGGCGCCACGGCCGGCGGCTCTTCACCGGCCATCTCGGCCCCGACCGCTTCGCTCGATTCCACGGCCGCCGCGGATTCGGTGACAACTTCGGGCATGTCCGCGCTTGCCGACACCTCCGGCTCCCGGCTCGGGGCGTCCGCCGCCCTGGGGATCAGGAAACACAGCGGAAACGCCACCAAGGACAAAGCCAGCCCCAACAGATGAACGCCATGGCGTCCCGCCGAAGTGCGGACCAGCAGTCGCTCCGCGAGGAATGCCGCCAGCCACAGCAAGGCTCCCACCCACAGCCAATGCGCCGCCGCCTGCGTGAAGCGCAGCACCCCATCCTCCAGCCCGCTCATCGCCGCCCTCCCTTCCGGTGCTTCTCGATCGCCTTGCGCAGCGCCGCGTGATCCTCGGCATCCAGTTGATCGCTCTCCAGCAGGCTCAGCATCATCGCCGAGGCCGAACCCTCGAACACCCGCTCGATCAGATCCCCCATCATCCCCTTCGACACCTGATCCCGGGAAAGCTTGGCGGAAAACTCATAGCCCCGCCCGGCCGTCGACTTCGTCCTCTTCACGAAGCCCTTCCGGAACATCACGTTCAGGGTCGTGATCAGCGAGGTGTGCGCCAGCTCCCGCCCCGCCGCCGCCATCGCCTCACGCACCTCCCGCACCGAGCGGGGAGATCGGGCCCAGAGGATCTTCAGAATCTCGAGCTCCAGCTCGGTCGGGTATTTGGATCGCTTTCGAGGCATAAGCTTCTATTACGATAGAAGAAAACGGCGAGGCAAGAACTTTTCTATTGAAATAGAATTCATCGGGCAATCACGCCTCTCCCACTGCCTTCTTCCTGAAAAAAGATGCCAGGCATACAGTGTCTTGACGGCGTTCTGCGCATTTGGTAGGAGAACCACAAGTCGATGAAAGCCAACGAGGAAAGCACGATGGAACCTGTCGAGAAGGCCGACCTGC
>NZ_JBISBU010000087.1:0-16178 GCF_044385805.1 Haloferula sp. A504 | reverse complement strand
CGACGACGCAGTTGCCTTCGGCTGCTCTCCCGTTGCTCGTCTCGGGAGGACTCAGACTCTCACTGGTTGGTTTCATGTAGGTGCACGCGCACGAGCGCGCGACGCTGTCGCGCATCGCCTCACCTGCCCGGTTGGCACGATCGGCAAACCTCCAAACGGGTGCAGGCTTCCGCGACGGGCGGGAAGTGGACGGGAGTCGGATTCGTGGTACCAGTCGGCACGATGACGCCGCACCGGCAGGTGAAACGCCGTCTCCCGGCTCCTCGAGGCGCGACAGCGTCGCGCGCTCCTGCCTTACTTGTCCTTCTTCGGCGCGGGTTTCTTCGCATCGCCCTCGGGCTTCTCCGGCGCCGGTGCGGCGGTCGCCTTCTTGCGGTGATCCTTGGGCAGATACTCGATCAGCTTCTTGCCGGCCTCGGGCAGCGGCGTGCCTCCCCCGAGGGTGAGGTTGTAGAGCGAGGCGAGCGAGGCGCCTTCGATCAGTCGCAGCGCGCCCGCCGACTGGGGATCCTCGTCCGGCGTGCCGTGCAGCTTGATCGCCAGCTTCACGCTTTCATCATCGAGATACAGGCGCATCGCGTTGCGGGCGGCCTCGGCGGTGATCCGCTCGGAGGCACCGGTATCGGCGGTCATGCCGATGTTGTAGGCATTGATTGCCTCGATCGGCTTCTCCTCGCCCTCCAGCGCGAGCCCGAGGCAGTAGCCCACCTGGGCCCGCTGGTATCCGGGGATGTCCTTCTCCAGCCACTCCTGGCCGAGCAGCACGAGCCGGCTCCACTCCTTCACGCGGACGGCTTCCCACAGGATGTAGAGCTCCAGTTGATCGAGGTGGTGCCGGCGCGTCAGGCTCTGGCGGTCGACCGGCAGGAACTTCTCCCGCGCCGCCTTCAGGCCGTCGAGGTCGCCCAGCTTGCGCAGGCATTCCATCTCGTAAAAGGCGGCGAGCGACGAGTGGTTGTCGGGCAGCTCGACGAGCCGTGAGAACTTCTCACGCACGGTGGCGAACTTCTCCCGGGCCTCCGAGTACTTGCGGCCCTGGTAGAGTTCCATCGCCTCGTTGTACTCGGGCGGCTCGATGAGCCAGATCGCCTGCGGCTTGCTGATCGGCATGGCCTTCGAGTCGACCCCGCGCTCGGTCTCGAAGTAGCCGATCTGGGTGGTGGTCGCGTCGGCGATCCAGACGCGCTCGAACTCGGTTTCGCTCATCATCAGCATCGCTTCCTGCTGGAAGCGCTGGGCGTGGGCGGCCGGTGCCGCGACGAGCACGGCGGCGAGGGTGGAAAAGGCGGCGGCTTTCATGGTCGGATCAGGTTTCAGGGTTTTCAGCGGGCTTCCTCGGCAAGTTCCTCCTTGGACTTCACCTCGGGGTTGGCGACGTACTGCTCGACGAGTCTTTCGAGCTCCTTCCACTGGGCGACCTCGTCGTCGGTGGCCTTGACGTCGTCGCCGGTGACGATGCGGCGGGTCTGATCCACAAAAGAGCGGCCCATGTTGTAGGCACCCTGGCGGTCGGGCACGCCATTGGCGGCGGTTCCGTTGCGGTCCCAGAAGATCTCCATCGCCCGCTTGGTCGCAGGCACCGAGATCCGCAGCGCTCCCTTGTAGGTGTTGGCGACGTTGATGTAGGAGGCGAGCGCGTCCTCGGTCATCCCGAGCTTGTCGTAGGCGCGGGCCAGCAGCATCGCGACCTCGGGCTTGTTCGAGGAATAGCCCTTCTCGCGGTCGAGGTAGAGGCGGGCGTTGTCCTTGGCCTTCTCGAAGTCGCCAACGTCCATCTGGGTGATGATCATCTGATAAAGCGCACGATCCTTGTCGCCGCGGTCCTGCGAGTCCTTGAGCACGCGCTGGAAGTCGGCGATGGCCTCCTTCTTCTGGGCGGCGGTGCCCTGGGCCAGCACCGCGGCGCGGCCGAAGAGCGCCGGGAAACGGTACGACTTGTCGTCGCGGCCGAGCGCCTCGTTGTAGTAGTCGAGCGCTTCCAGCGGGGTGTTGGTCTGGCGGATGAAGTCGCCGACGCGGACCAGGATGAAGTTCGACAGGTCCTTGAGACCGAAGTCGTCGCTCTTCAGGTCCTGGAAGATCACCTTGATGCCGGCCTCGGCGTTGATCTTCTCGGCGTCGGTCTTGGCATTCTTGAGCTGGTCCTCATAGACGCCGATGATGGCGATGCGCAGCAGGGCGCGGGCGGCCTTGTTCGAAGCCTGGATCTTGGGGAAGCTGTAGTAGTGCTCCTTGAGTTCCTCCGGGGTGTGGCTTTCGAGGTAGACCTCGGTGTAGGAACCGATGGCCTCCTCCATGCCCACCGCACCCGGGGTGGTGGCAAGGTCGGCGATCACGTCGCGGAGCCGGTTGAGCGCCTCCTCGCCGCGGCCGGCGGCCTGCATCGCGTGGATCTGCGAGACGGCGACCTGGCCCTTATAGGGGGAGTCGGGATACTCAGCCCAGAACTTGTCGGCGAAGGGGATGGCATCGGCCATGCGGTTCGGCGCATCCTTCTTCTTCGGCTTCTCACCGAGCATCGCGATCAGGTAGTTGAGCGCCTCCCCGGCGACGATGCGGTTCTCTCGCCGCTCGGCCAGCTCGAGCGCCTTGATGTAGTATTTCTCGGCCTCCTCGTCCTGGTCCTCGTTCTGCAGCACGTTGCCCTTGAGGTTGTAGGCCATGTCCATGACCTCCGAATTCGGAAACTCGTTCTCGAGCCGGTTGAGCTTCTGCAGGGCCGCCTCGAACTCATCCAGGGCGTAGTGGCAGTTGGCGCGGTCGTAGAGCGCGAAGGGGAAGTAGATGTTCTCGGCCGGATTCGGGAACTTCTCGAAGAAGGCGTCGAGCAGCTTGGCCGACTTCGACCAGAACTGCAGGCGCGACAGGTTCGACGCCTGGAAGTAGAGCGCCGCCATGTCGAAGCTGCTCTCGGGGTAGAGCTCGACGTGCTGGTCGAGCAGCGGCTGGGCCGGCTTGTACTGGCCGGTGTAGTAGTAGCTGCCACCGAGCACGTGCAGGCAGATGTCGTGCTCCTTGGTGCCGTCCTTCAGCTTCGGCAGCATCTCGGTCGCGATCTCGATGCACTTCTCGTACTCGCCGCCGTAGAACAGCGAGGTGAGCATCAGGCGGCGCACCGCCGGCACGTGCTTCGAGTCGGGGAAGGTCTTGAGGAAGAGCGAGCCGTAGTTCTCGGTTTCCATCACCTGGCCGATCACCGAGGCGGTGCGGACCAGGTTGTAGAGGTGGTCCTCGCGGTTCTTGCTCTTGTTGTAGAACAGCTCGAGCTGCTTGTAGCAGGCATAGGCTCCGCGCACGTTGCCGTAGCTCTCGTGGATGAAGGCGGTGGCCGCCAGTTGGATGACCTCGTTGGGATCGCCGCTGTTGAGCCGCGTCTCGAGCATCTCCTGGGAGTCCTTGAGGGTGCTGCGGCGGATCACGCGGTTGCCATCGACCACCCCGGGGCGGTCGCCGAGACGGGCGAGCCGGCTTTCCACGTCCTGGAGCATCACCTTGGTCGAAGGGATGAGCTGGTAGAGGACAAAGGCGCTCGCCTCCATGTCCGCCTTGTAGGCCTTGCCGGCGAGGGACAGGAAAAGCGTCGAGTACGACGGCATGTCGTACGGCTCGATCACGATGTCGGAGCGGTTGGCGTCGACGAAGGCCAACAGCGCCGCCTCGTCCTCCTCCTCGATCACGGCGTCGACCAGCGCCTGGAAGGCGGAAACGATGCCGGCTTCCGGCGTGCGGTAGGCCACCTTGTTCTTCAGCGCGGTCTCGAAGTGCTCCACGCCCTTGTCGATCCGGTTGAGCTTGAGGTTGCAGATCGCGAGGTTGATGAAGAACGAGCCCGGCTGGAACTTGTCGCGGGTCTTGTCGCGCTCATCGAGGAACTTCTTGAACATGCGCAGGGCGGTTTCCCAATCCTCGCCGCCCATCGCGGCGTTGCCCCACTGCAGCAGCGCGCGCTTGTCGAAGATGTTGCTCGAGCCGCTGTCGTTCTGCTTGTTGGCGTACTTGGTGGCGCAGGTCTTGAAGGAATTCGCGGCATCGTCCCACTTCTGGAGCTTCAACTCGCAGATGCCCTTGCGGTACCAGGTCACGCCGAACTGCGGCCCGTAGAGGGTGAGTGCGGTGCCATCGAAGCGGTCGGTGCAGCGGGTCAGGATCTGCAGGGCCTCGGCCCACTTGTCCTGCTTCATCAGGTCGGTGGCCTTGGCATTGAGGGACTGCGGGGTTTCGAGCTCGGCCCGGACGGGGGCGGCGAAGTGGCCGGCGGAAAGGATCGCGACCAGCACGGGCAGCATGAGGCGTCGGAAGGGGTTCATGACTTGGTTTTCGGAGTTCTCGGGAAAGGGAAGCGCCGCGTCGCAGCTCCCGCAAGGGACAACGGCCCGGCGCTTGATTATCTTGGAGGCTTTGCGGCCCGGCCGCAACCCATCACGGGTCCACCAGGTCGGTGAAGGTGACCTTGGTGATCTCCACACCGGTCAGCGCGTTGAGCACGTCGATCACGCGCTGCTGGGAGGCCTCGCCATCGACGTAGATCTGCACCAGCGGCTCGGCACTGGCCGACTTCGCACTCTCGGCATAGGCCTTGAGGTCCTCGTAGAGCATCGGCACGTTGCGGTTTTCCGCGTCCGAATCCATCGGGATCTGGCTGGCTCCGGAGCCGACGTAGATCGCCCCGGTGGCATCGATGCGGATGAGCTTCGGCTCGATCTCCGGCGGCGTCTCGCTCGGAGCGGCGGCGGGAAGCTGCATCGGCACGTCGCTTTCGCGCGGCATGATCGTGGTGGTGACCAGGAAATAGATGAGCAGCAGGAAGGTCGCGTCGATCAGCGAGGAGATGTCCAGCTTCGGCTGGTCCTCCTCCATTTCCGCTTGTTTCTTGTGTCGGGCCATGGCTGGGTCAAGGTCGGATCATTCGTTCGGCTCGAATCCGTAGGTGGCGAAGATGACCTGATCGACCCCCGCCTTGGCGGCGATGCGGATCACCTTGCGGGCGTGCTTGAAGACCGCCCGCTTGTCACCGCGGAGGTGGAGCTTCGGCTCCAGGCCCTCGAGATCGACGTCCTCCTTGGCCTCCTTGATGTAGTCGAAGAGGTCCTCGTCGGTATCGAACTTCAAACCATCGGCCTCACCCCCGGCGTTGAAAAAATCACCGTTCTCGTAGATGTTGACCACGATGCGGCCCTTGCCGCTTTCGGCCTCCTTGGCATTGCTCGCCACCGGCGGCTTCACCTTGGCATCCTGCTGGACGATGATCATGGTCGCGTTGACCAGGAAGAAGATCAGCAGCAGGAAGACCAGGTCGATCATCGGCGACATGTCGACCGACGCGTCGCCCTCGGCGTTCAGCTGGGAGTTGCGGAGTTTGTTCGAGGCCATGATTCGGGATTTTGGAGCAAGCCGCGGCGGGCCGGATCAGGTGGCGATGCCTTCGGGGATCTTGGCGAGGTAGGCGTCCTGATTGACGGTCTGGACCGAGGCGTTGATCAGGTCCTCGGCGGCGTGGTGGCAGTCGGCGACCAGGCTGTTGAGCTTGTTCTTGAAGAAGAAGTAGGCGATCAGCGAGGGGATCGCGGTCATCAGGCCCCACAGGGTGGTGAGCAGCGCGACCTGGATGTCACCGGCGAGCTGGGTCGGGTTGGCCTGGCCGGATTCGGCGAGGGTGCTGAAGGCGCCGACCATGCCGAGAACGGTTCCGAACAGTCCGAGCATCGGGGCGGCCTGGGCGACCAGCGAGATGTAGTTGACCCAGGTCATCGACTTGCGGTTCTCGTTGATCGAGAAGTCGGCGATCGCATCCTCGATCTGGTCGCGGCCGAGGTCCTCGGGGCGGGTGGCATCGATGTTCGGCAGCGAGTAGGCCATCATGCGGCCGAGGTAGGACGGGTGCGAGGCGGCCAGTTCGATCGCGGAGCGCACCCGGCAGTTGGTCATGTGATCCATCAAGGCCATCTTGAGATCGTCGGGCGCGAACTTGGCCTTGGTCAGGTTGATGAAGTTGAAGACGCTCAACGCGATCAGCGAGAGGACCGCGAGGCCGATGAAGATCATCGTCCAGCCCCCGTCGAGCACGTACTTCTGGAGCGCGCTCTTGTCGGCCGGAGCGTCCTGCGCGAGCAACGCCGGGGCGGTGAGCAGGGCCGTGGTGATGATGGCACCGGGAAGTCGGCGGGAGCGGGAGATGAGGGATTCGATCATGGTGTTCTCGGTTTTTGAAGATAGCGAGTCGCGGCATTCTGGTAATCCTCTCTTGCCCGACAAGGAAAGATTTCAAAAAGAAACTTCGGAAGCCCGAGGAATCTTGGGCCGAAGTTCTGCCTCGTTCATTTCCGGGTTTGCACCGCGCTCCGGCGACGCGGAAAAAGCTCGCGGCAAAGGGGACAAACCGTGCCGTCGCACCCGCGTGCGGTGCAGTGTTCACGACCATAGAAAATGATCTGCAGGTGCAGCGCGTTCCACCGCTCGCGGGGGAAGAGTTTCTTCAGGTCGTTCTCGGTCCGCTCGACCGACCGGCCGTCGGTGAGCTTCCAGCGCTGGGCCAGGCGGTGGATGTGCGTGTCCACCGGAAAGGCCGGCACGCCGAATGCCTGCGCCATGACCACCGAGGCGGTCTTGTGGCCGACCCCCGGAAGCGCCTCGAGCGCCTCGAAATCCGCCGGCACCCGGCCGCCGTGCCGGTCGATCAGGATCTTCGAAAGTTCGGAGATCGCCTGCGACTTGCGGGGCGACAATCCGCACGGCCGGATGATCGCGCGAATCTCCTCGACCGGCACCTCCGCCATCGCGGCCGGAGAGGAGGCCCGGGCGAAGAGCGCGGGGGTGACCTGGTTGACCCGGGCATCGGTGCACTGCGCCGAGAGCAGGACGGCGATCAGCAGCGTGTAGGCGTCGACGTGGTCCAGCGGCACCGGCGTTTCCGGATACAACTCCGCGAGACGGCGGTCGATGTGCGCGGCGCGCTCGGTCTTGGTCATGACCCGAGGATCAAACTCCGGCGCTCAGGAAACAAGCGACCAGTCCGGCAGCGGAACGGAGCGCCCCTTCCAAAGCTCAGCGCATCGCCGTGTCGCGGCCGCCGTTCTTGCGCTGGATGGCGGCATACATCTGCCGGCAGTGCGAGTAGCCGAGGCGCCCGGAAAGCAGCTTGGCACTGCGCTCGTAGGAGCCCCAGCGCACGACGGCGATCTCGACATTCCGCAGGCCCCACGCGTTCATGTGCTGCTTGCTCGGCTTGTAGAGGTCGATGGTGCCGGTGCCGGTCAGGGCCGAGCCGTAATCATCAACCACGTAGAGATGCGGCAGGCCCTTGATCTTGAAGGTGGTTCCCACGGGATACACCGACCAGTCGGCGGCGGCGCTGCGGACCCGCTGCGAGTAGCGCAGGGGCGTGCCCGCCGCATTCATCGATCCATACTCCAGGTGATCGTCTTCCGAGCAGGTGTAGGCGGTCATGCGGACGTGGCGCAGGCGCTCGCCGTTGTAGAGCGGCATGCCGTGCTTGTCCTTCCTCAGGGCATGACCCTTCGAAACCACCGAGGCACTGGGCGTGGCCGGGTCGTATTCCCTGCCGTAGCCGGCGGAACCGAGGCTCCCCCGCGCGCGGTCCTTCGAGACGAGGGCCAGGTCATTCCCGCAACTGGCGAGGAACAGGACGGCTGGCGCGAGGAGAAGTGAAAAAAAGCGCATGAACAATTGTTAACGTGCGTTGAACATCAAGGGCTTTGAAGCTCGCGTTCGAAGCTTTTTACGGATCGAGTCGGCGGGCGGCAATCCATTTTTCCTATCGTTAGATGAGAGCCCCGCGGAGCGGCCCCCGTCATTGGAAAAATGTTAGCTTGTCCCGGCGATTCAAGGTCGTAGTCTCGTCGCGCTCCGATGATTAAAAAATCCGCTGCCCTGGCGCTCCCACTGGTCTTCTTCGCGGCAACATTTGCCGGTCAATGGATCTCGAACCGATCCGAGGAAACCCAGCGTGGAGGCGATGCTCCTTCGACACAGGTCGATCCATCTTCCCAAACTCGTTCGTCCGCCGGGTCCTCCCCGGAGTGGGCTGACGTTCCCCGCCATCCGGTGGGTTCCCGCAAGTCGCCCAAGTCGGCGCTCAGGAACGCCTCCGAGGCCTGGCTCGCCGCCGCGGACGAATCCATCGTCTCGCTGCAGACGGCGATCGGCCTCGACCCGGAGCTCCGCCACCCCGCCCACCACCTCAATTTCGCCCATCTCGACACCGACGAACTGATCGCTGCGCTGCCGCCGAATTTCCGGAGGGGTGCGGAGAGATACCGTCGCGAGGTGAACCGCTTCGACGGCTCGGCTCCGCGCTTCCTGTGCTTCGGTCCGGGCACCCCGCCGGAGGTCGTCGAAACCTATCGCCGCCTCGAGGTCGAGGGCGGACTGCAGAACGGGGAAACGCGCATTGCGGCCACCCAGTTCGACATCTCCAACCACTGGGACGTCACCGCCACCGACGGCGCAGGCAACGAGCTTCAGGGACAACCGGTGACCCTCACCTGGAGCATCGTGCCGGACGGCACCCTGGCGCCGGACGGCGACCTCGATTTCGGGCCCTCGAATTTCCGCGAGTGGCTTGCCGGCCTCGTCGGCGGCGACAAGGACGCCGCCGACCCGACCGACGAACTCTGGTTCCGGCCGGTGCAGGAGGGCTTCGACCGCATCGCCGAAGAGACGGGCATCACCTTCGTCTACGAACCCAACGACGACGGCACGCCCATCGACCTCGACGGGGGCTTCGGCGACGGCGTGCTTGGCGTGCGTGGCGACATCCGCGTTTCGGCCCGCGCGATTGACGGACCGAGCGGCATCCTTGCCTTCGCCTTCTTCCCCGACATTGGCGACATGGTCTTCGATTCCTCCGACGACTACTTCGACAACTCCGCCACCGATCCCGAGCGGTTCATCAACACGCTCAGTCACGAGATCGGTCACTCCCTCGGCCTCGAGCACGTCTGCCCGATCAGCGAAACCAAGCTGATGGAGCCGTTCGCCTCGGACAACATCATCGGACCGCAGTACGACGACATTCACTCCCTGCAGCGCATGTACGGCGACATTCTCGAGGTGCACTCCGGAATCAAGGACAACGACTCGGTGGCCAATGCCACGCCCCTGCCTCTGTCCTCCGAGGCGCTGAGCTATCAATACCTGAGCATCGATGACGACACCGACGTCGACTACTTCAAGTTCAGCTCGCCCGCCGGCAGGCAGTTGACCGTGCTGATCAGTCCCGCGGACCCCTTCGGCACGACCTACCTCGAAGGCCCGCAGACCGCCGCCTGCGACACCGGCGATGTCTTCAATCCACGCAGCCGCCACAACCTCGGGCTGGAATTGCTGGATGCCACCGGAACCACCGTCATCACCGCCGCCACGAGTGCCCCGCTCGGCCAGCAGGAACTCATCCGCAACTTCGTGGTGCCAGGGGCCGGCGACTACATCATCCGCGTCTCGGGGGATCCGAGCAACATCGCCCAGCTCTACCGGATGCAGGCCAAGCTGGACTTTGCGGTCGATGCCCCGGCCATCGTGATCACTTCCACCGAGCTCGTGGACGAGTCGAACATTCCCAACAACGGCTTCCCCGATCCGGGTGAAACCGTCCGCTACGAAGTCACGGTCACCAACCAGAACGATGTCGACGCCGCGGGAGTGGAAGCCTCGCTCTCGGGCCCGACCGGATTCACGGGTTTCGAGGTCAGCGAGAGCGTGCCGGTGATCCCTGCTGGAGGCTCCCACACCTTCTCCTTCCTCTTCTCCCAGGATGGGACCTGTGGAGAGACCGTTCTCCTCGACCTCTCGCTGACCGCGACCGGAGATCTCGACTTCTCCACCAGCTTCCCCCTGTTCCTCGGGGAGCCGTCGGAAGACGGCATCGTGGTCGCCGACTTCGAGGGTTCCAGCGCGCTGCCAACCGGCTGGGTCAGCCAGGTCACCGGTGGTGGTGCCGGCTGGAGCGTGAGCGCTGCCGGCGAAAACGGAACCAACGCCGGCACCTCACCCGCGGTCAATGTGTCCGGTCAGAGCTTCCTGGTCTCACCGGTCATGACCCTCGCCGAAACCTCCGAGTTGCGCTTCCGCCACAACTTCCATTTCGAGACCGGTTACGATGGCGGGGTGCTTGAATATTCGCTCAACGGCGGGGACTGGATCGATCTCATCGCCGACCTCCCGAACGGAGCCACCCTCGTCTCGGGCGAATACCTCGAAACGATCAGCAGCGACCCGCTCTACGAGTCGCCCCTCGGCGGGCGGATGGCATGGACCGGAAGGTCGTTCCAGTTTGAGACCGTGCAGGTTCAGTTGCCTCCGACATGGGCCGACAGCACCGTGCAGTTCCGCTGGATTCTCGGCACCGACATCACCGAGGCCAAGCCGGGCTGGGCCATCGACAACATCTCGGTCTTCAACCCCATCGGTGTCTGCACCGACTTCAGCCCGGCCCTCTCGGTCACGGTGGACGTGACGGAGGTCCTCGAAGGCGAGACGGCCACCGGCACCCTGTCGACCCCGCTGCCCCTCGCGCAGGCGGTGTCGGTCACCCTGGAGATCAGCGGCGACGCCGATGCGTCGGACCTGAGTTCCACGTTTTCGCTGACCATTCCGGCCGGCGACACCGAAGTCACCTTCCCGATCGCGACGATCGACGACGGCACCACCGAGGGCAACGAGACGCTCACGCTCTCGATTCCCGATCCGGGTTCGGGCTTCGCCGCCGTGGCCCCGGCTGCCCTCACGGTCGACATCATCGAGCCAATCACCGGCTATGCCGAATGGGCGACCGGCGGCGAGCCGTTTGACGGCGATGCCAACGGCGACGGGGTGCAGGACGGCATCGCCTTCCTTCTGGGTGCGGCCGGTCCCTCGACCGATGCCAGCGGCCTGCTGCCGACCGCGACCGAGAGCGGAGACAACCTGATTCTTGAGTTCAGCTGCCTTCCGATCGCGGCCCGTGCCGGCGCCATCCTCGAACTGCAACACAGCAGCGATCTTGGAATCGGTGATCCCTGGCTGGGTGTTCCGGTGCCGGACGCCAGCGGTGGACCGACCAGCGGGGTGACCTTCGTGGTGACGCCGGGCGTCGGAGGACTCAACGACGTCACCGCCACCATCGACGCGTCGCAGGGAGCCGGTGGCCGACTGTTCGGCCGCCTTTCCGGCACGGAGTAAGGCGCGACCCTCAAGGATCCCGGGCGTCCCGTGCGCCCGACGATCCACTTGGCGGGCTGATCGATGGGCCGATCGGCTCCATGTCGGCATCCGCCCGTGACAAAGCCGCGTCGTCGGATTGAAATGCAATATCCATCCGGGGCTTGCTCCGGGATCGTTGCCTTTTCCCACTGACGCCACGGTTTCATGACAGCCTCCGACAAGCCCGCCCCACCTCCGAGCGACACGCTCATCGGCCAGTTCAAGTCCTTCAGCGGCGTCTTCTGGGTGTCGGGCTGGATGGAACTGATCGAGCGTTTCTCCTACTACGGCGTGCGGGTCATGCTGCCCGTCTTCATGGTGGCGGCGCTCGGCGAGGGCGGCCCCGAGCTCGACCAGATCCAGAAGGGCGAGATCTTCGCCCTGTGGGCCATCGTCCAGTCCTTCGTCCCCATCCTCTCCGGCGGCTTCGCCGACCGCTACGGCTACAAGATCAACATCGCCGGGGCCACCCTGCTCAAGATCATCGGCTACCTCATCATGGCGGCCTGCATCCCGCTGGCCGAGATGCTGGCCGGCGGCAGATCGCTGGCCGAGGCCCGGGCCGAGGGCAGCGAGCCGGGTTACTGGGTGCTCCTCTCCGGGGCGATGTTCGTGGCCTTCGGCACGGCGATCTTCAAGCCGGGGATCGGCGGGCTGATCGCCAGCCAGCTCGACAAGCGGAACTCCTCGCTGGGCTGGAGCATCTTCTATCAGCTCGTCAACGTCGGCGGCTTCCTCGGTCCGCTCATCGCCGGCTTCCTGAGCGGATGGAATTTCTCCTACGTCTTCTACGTCTGCTCGGCCGCCGTGGCGCTGAATTTCATTCCGCTGTTCTTCTTCAAGGAGCCGGCCCGGATGGCGACCGCCGATGGCGAGGAAAAGCCCGGCCCGCTGCGCATGCTCTACGAGTCGCTGCGCGGACTGCTCGAGCCGCGGCTGTTCTTCTTCACCATCAGCTTCGCCGGCTTCTGGCTGCTGACCTTCCAGCTCTTCGACATCCTGCCGAACTTCATCGACGACTGGGTCGACTCCCGCCGCCTCGCCTCGTGGCTGGGCACGATCATCGGCCAGGACACCGTCCCCAAGGTCAACGGCGGCAACCTGACCCAGGAGTGGATGATCCTCTTCAACTCGCTTCTGATCAGTCTCGGCACCTTCCTCATGGGTTACTTCACCCGCAAGGTGCCCACGCTGGTGACCATCATCATCGGCATCATGATGGCGATCTTCGCCACCTACGGACTCGGCATGAGCATGAACGGCTGGTGGATCCTCGGTGCCATCGGCTTCTTCTCGCTCGGTGAAATGCTGTCGGGCCCCGGCACCTCCCGCTACATCGTCGAAATCGCCCCGCCGGGCCGCGAGGCGCTCTACATCGGCTTCGGCAACTTCACCGTCGGTATCGGCTGGTCGATCGGTTCGCTCGTGGCCGGCCACCTCTACGAGACCACCGGCGACAAGGCGGTGCTCGCCCGGCGCTACCTCACCGAGAAGCTCGGCATGGCGGCCGACAAGGTGGAGGCCCTGCCGAAGGAGGACGTGGTCCCGACGCTGGCGGAGGCGACCGGCACCGACACCTTCGGCGCCGCCGACCTGCTGTGGCAGACCTACGACCCCTACTCGATGTGGGCCATCTTCGCCCTGATCGGCGTCGTCTCACTGACCATGCTCATCATCTACAATTTCTCGGTCAACGCCGCGAACCGCAACCCGGACCACACCTTCAACATCCACGGCCACCTGTGGGTGAAGGCCTTCCTCATCCCCATCGTCATCGCCTTCTTCTACTTCAACTGGAAGCACTTCTCGCTCGGCCTCGTCCTCAACGCGGCCTTCTTCACGGTCATGCTGATCATTTCCTTCCTTCCGGGCACCAAGGAGGCCTTCGCCCGCACCGGATCGCGGTAAAGAATCTCCGCAACCCGGCACGCGGATCGCTTCCTCCCGATCCGTCGACTCCACCGAAAAGCAGCTTCGTGAGCAACACCGAGAATCCCGCAGCCAACGACGAGGTCGCCTTCGCGCACATCGACGAATCGACCCTGTCGTCCGAACAACTCGAAGCGCTGAAGTGGCGGCGCGAGGTCTACATGGGCGACAAGATGCGCCAGCTGACCTTGCGCGCGGTGTTCACCGGCATGCTGCTGGGAAGCATCGTTTCGGTCACCAACATCTACGTCAGCCTCAAGACAACCTGGAGCATCGGTGCCACGATCACCGCGGCCATCGTCGCCTACGCCATCTTCAAGGGTCTGGAGAAGGTTTCCGCCCGCGTCCGCAACAAGCCCTACACGGTGCTGGAGAACTACATGATGGCCAGCACCGCCTGCTCGGCGGGCTACATGAACGCCGCCGGCCTCGGTGCCGCGATTCCGGCGCTCTACATGATCATGCCGGACGTGCAGTTCACCTGGTGGCAGCTGATGCTGTGGCTGTGGGCGGTGGCCGTGATGGGCCTGTTCATGGCCGGCCCGCTGAAGCGGCGCCTGATCAATGTCGAGAAACTCGCCTTCCCAACCGGGACGGCCGCGGCCGAAACGATCCGCAGCCTGCACGCCACCGGCAAGGGCGCCATGCGCAAGGCCAAGGTGCTGCTCTTCGCCATGGTCGCCAGCGGCCTGATCGCTTTCTGGCGCGAGTTCCTCAGCCGCATCACGATCTTCTTCGGCAAAGCCTCCGATGCCGCCAACGAAGCCTCGCTGCAGGTCTGGGGCATGACCCAGGGGACCTGGAACAAGTTTCTCTACCCCGACACCCTGCCCTTGTGGCTGGGCACCTCGGCCAAGGCCCTGCTCGAGCGCACCGCCATCGGCTGGAATGCCACACCCCTCTACCTCGCCTTCGGCGGCATCATCGGCATCCGCGTCGGCCTCGCCCTGCTGATCGGGGCGATCCTGTTCTTCGGCGTGATGCCCGCTTCCTTTGAGGGCGACATGGTCAAGCTCCACAACCAGGTCAACAGCACCGAGAACCGGACCCCGGAGGAAATCGCCCGGCTCAAGCCGACGGTCGAGGTGCTCCACCCGGAGAAGGACTCGCTGCTGCCGGACTACCTCTCGAGCGTCTATCTCAACACCCGGGCGACCCCGGAGCAACGCCGGCAGGTCACCGACCTGATCGCCAGCGCCGGCACCAATCCCGACTACGAAACGCAGCTGGAGGAGCTGGGCGGCACCGAGATCGTCCTCTTCGCCGGCACGCCCGACGAAATGACCGAGACTCTGATCGTGCCGGGCGACAAGGTGCTCGGCTACAAGGGTATCGTCGCCTGGGCCCTGTGGCCGTCGACGGCCCTGATGGTCGCCGCCGGACTGACCGCCTTCGTGCTTCAGTGGAAGACCATCATGCGTGCCTTCGGTGGATTCCTCGGTGGACTCACCGGCAGGAAGAAGGAGAAGGAATTCGACGCACTGGCCGACATCGAGACGCCCGGCTGGTGGTTCTGGGTCGGCACCGGCTCGGCCGGACTGCTGAGCATCATCCTGGCCAAGACCATCTTCGGTATCGACTACCACATGGGCGTCTTCGCCGTGCTGCTGACCTTTCTGCTGGCGATCGTCGCCGCCCGGGCGACGGGCGAGACCGACGTCAACCCGGTCGGTGCGATGGGCAAGATCACCCAGCTTTCCGTGGCCGCCATTCCGCACAGCACCGCCGTCAGCCCGCTGCAGACGAACCTGATGACGGCCTCGATCACCGCCGGCGCCGCCACCCATTCCTCGGAACTGCTGCAAGACCTCAAGGCCGGCTACATCCTCGGCGGCAACGCGCGAAAGCAGACGATTGCCCAGTTCTTCGGCACCTTCGCCGGCGTGATCGCCTGCGTTCCGGTGTTCCAGGTGCTGGTCAAGCAAACCGACGCCAACGGCAACCTGCTGCTCGGTTCCGACGAGCTGCCGGCGCCGGCCGCGCTGGTCTGGAAGGGGGTGGCGGAGCTGCTCGAGCAGGGCTTTGCCACCCTTCCCGATTCGGCAAAGTGGGGCATGGCCATCGGCCTGGCCCTCGGCGTGATCATCACGGTCATGCAGAAGTACTGCCCGAAGAAGGTCACCTTCTGGCTGCCTTCGCCCATCGGACTTGCGGTCGCGGGCGTCGTGCCGGCCAACAACTCGATCATGATGTTCCTCGGCGCCCTGCTGGTCTGGTACTGGCGACGCCGGAAGAAGGCACAGGCGGACACCTACAGCGTGCCAGTCGCCTCCGGCCTGATCGCCGGCAACGCCCTGGTCTCGGTGCTGATCATCCTGCTGGCCGCACTGGTGGTGGCAATGAAGTAGCGGATGGTCACGAGCGTCCGCGCCGAAACCCAGCGTCAAATGCCGAAGGGTGAAGATGCAGGGCCATGCCGGTGAGGCGGTCGGGAGCCTGAGAAGGTTGAAATGCAGCACCCGGCCCGATTCCCGAGGAGCGCCGGTTATGATACCGGCATCCGCCAGGGCGAAGCCACCAGCCCGTCACCGCGAGGCCTCATAAACCGTAGCAGGCCACGCATCTTCAGCTTTCCCAACGATGCCAAATCAGGGTGTGTCCTGGCATACATTTCCGGGATCATCGCTCGCAGCCGAGTGCCAATGTCCGTCACCAGCGCGGATGACGAAATGGTCCAGCTCATCGAATGCAGCGGGCGCATCGGAAATCCGGTGAGTGCCTGAGGAGACGACGCCCTGGTTGATCTCCTCGCAGAGCTTGAGGCGGCACTTGCTTTTGAGGGCCTCGAAATAGAACGAAATAGAATGCCTGGCAGATTATCGTGGCAGGTTATCGAGATTATTGCGGCAGATTATCGTGCGGGCCGGCCGCCGTCGTGCCCGGAACTGACGAATAACAGATTGCCTGGCGGTTGTCGGAAATAGAATGCCTGGCAGATTATCGTGGCAGATTATCGTGGGCCCGCCTGATCGACAGGCAGATGCTCCGGGAGGCGTTCCACCGACTCAGACGCAAGGCTGCGCCGGGAATCGACGGCGTGGACTGGGCGGAGT
>NZ_JBISBU010000086.1:0-16247 GCF_044385805.1 Haloferula sp. A504 | reverse complement strand
GGGCGCGAGTGGCCTCGCGCGGTCCTTCAAGCTTCCGCCAAAGCTTTTCGTATCGCCCCAACCGCCAACTCCAACTCCCCCATGCCGACACACAGCGGCGGCATGAGCACCACGGTGTCGCGGATCGGGCGCGTCAACAGACCATGCTCACGGGCTTTCAGGCAGACCGATAGTCCGAGACCTTCGCGCAGTTCGATGCCGGTGATCAGGCCCCGCTGGCGCACCTCGACCACCTCTTCGTGATCCCGCGCCAGGTCGGCCAGCAGCCTTCCCAGATGCTCCACCTTGGCGGGCAGTCGTTCGAGGGTCTGCTCACTCTCGAAGAGCCCAAGACTCGCCAGCGCCGCCGCGCAGGCCAGCGGATTGGCCGTAAAACTATGTCCGTAGTAAAAAGCCTGCTCCGGACCGCCGAGAAAGGCGTCGTAGATCCGCCCGGTCGTCAACGTCGCCCCCAGCGGCAGGTAGCCGCCGCTCAAACCCTTGGCGAGGCAGAGGAAATCGGGGATCACCTCCTCCTGCTGGCAGGCGAACATCGTGCCGGTCCGGCCGAAGCCGGTCATGACTTCATCGAGGATCAGCAACACGTCGTGCCGATCGCACCAGTCGCGCAGCTCCGCCAGCATGCCGTCGGGCCATGGCCGCATCTCGTTCACCCCCTGGATCAGCGGCTCGATGACCACGGCATTCAGGTTGGCGGGATCCAGCTGGGCGACGGTTTCGACGAAGTCCACCCCGGGGCCGAAGCGACGAAAGCGCTCGAAGAACCGGTCCACGCCACCGAGCGCCGCCGCGCCCATCGTGTCGCCATGATAGCCATTGACGAAGGCGGCGAAGCGGGTCCGCTCCGGCTCCCCGGTCTGCATCCGGAACTGCAGCGACATCTTCATCGCGACCTCGACCGCCGTCGATCCGTCGTCGGAAAAGAACACCCGCTCGAGCGTGCCATCGGGGAAAAACCCGCACAGCCGCCCGGCCAGTTCGCTCGCCCGTGGATTGGCGAAGCCGAGGTAGGAGCTGTGGGCGATCGCGTCGAGTTGGGCGGTGATCGCGGCATTGATCGCCGGATGCGCGTGGCCGTGAATGTTGGTCCAGATCGAGCTGTTGCCATCGAGGTAGCGGCGGCCCTCCGAGTCCCACAGCCACGGGCCTTCGCCGCGGACGATGACCAGCGGTTCATGCCCGGGATCCGTCCACTCGCCCTGCGCGGTGAACGGATGCCACGCGTGCCGCTTGTCGGCCGCTATCCATCGCCGGGTTTCCTCACGCACGGTGGCAGGATGAATTCACTTCGCGGGCTTGCCCATGGGAATCTCCGGAACCCTACGCGATCACGCGATGGGCGGAGTGGAGAATCCGGGCATGATGGCGATGTCACGCACATGGGGATTTAAAGGTCCCCCCGACACAGTCGGCCGGTGTGGCTCCGGGGTTTGGCGACCGAGGGAGCCCGCCGGTCGGCTTGTTTTCAGGCGTCCAGCCCAGCCTTTGGCCACACGGGCATTTTCAACCACAGAGGACGCAGAGACCACAGAGATTGAAATTCTGGTGATCAATGACCCAGAACACCCGATCTCGACATGAAACGGAAATGAACTCATCGGGAGCAAGCCCGTTCCCGATTCTTCTGCGATCTCTGCGTTCTCTGCGGTTTTCCCTGTCCACATCCGCCGCGGACGACCGGGACGATCCTCCCTGCCTCAGGTCTTGAAATCCCGGGTCTGGAAGGCGATCGCGCCGATGACGAAGAAGGTGAAGTTGAGTCCGCCGAGGAAGGCGTAGGCCTCGGTGATCTTCGGCCACGAGATGTCGAACTCCATCAGGTACACCCAGCAGCTCATCCGCCAGGTGATGAACCATTCCTCATACGGGCGGAAGAAGGGGAAGTTCTGCAGGATCATGTCCACGAACAGGATCGCCAGGGTGAGGATGGTTGCCGCCGCCGGCTTGATCCGGAAACAGGAGAACATGAAGGCCAGTGAGGAGATGGTGATCATGCTCACGCCGATCCCGGCCGCGCTCAGCGCGAGGCGTCCGATGCCGGAAGACCAGGTGTCATAGACCGCGAAGACCTTCATCTTCGGCTCCGCGACGAACAGCCCGCCCTCCCAGCCGACGGCCATCACCGCCATCCCGTAGCCGGTGATCCCGACAAAAAACACAAAGGTGAAGGTGTAGATGGCGATGGAGGTGTATTTGAGGAGCAGCAGCCGCAGGCGGCTGATCGGCCGCGCCAGGACGAGCCGCAGGTTGCCGTCCTCGTTTTCCTTCGCCACCACGTCCCCGGCGACCAGCGCGAAGAAGATCGAGCCGAGCAGCACCATGCTGAAGATCATGACCATGAAGGTCAGCGTCAGGGAGCTGAAGAAGTAGTCGAACTCGTAGCCGTTGCGCTCGATCAAACGGCGCATGTAGTAGCCGCCGTTGGTCGTCTTGTAGACGATCAGGATGATCAGCTCCATCACCACGAAGGCCCCGTAGCCCATGTAGGTCCGGGGCCGGGCGAAGAGCTTGCGGAGTTCGCCGCGGAGTTGTCGCAGGAACATCATCGGGTGATCTCGAGGTAAAGGTCTTCCAGCGAACGCTTCACCGGGGCGAAGGCCGCGACGCGGATCTCGAGGCCGACCAGTGCGGCGACCATCAGCGGCGGATCGAGCGCCGGGGGCATCGCCACCCGGCCGGGACTCAGGATGGTGCAACCCTGGAGTTCGAGAAAACGGGCCGCCTTGTCCCACGGATCGCAGTCGATCACGTAGACCTGGTCGTCGTCGGCCAGGTCCGAAACCCGGCCTTCGAAGATCCGCCGGCCTTCCTTGAGGATGGCGACGCGGTCGCACATCTGCTCGACCTCGGCCAGCAGGTGGGAGTTGAAAAGCACCGTCATCCCGCGCTCGTCGCGCAGCCCGAGGATGAAGTCGCGGAACCACTTGATGCCCTCGGGGTCGAGGCCGTCGGTCGGCTCGTCGAGCAGCAGCACCCGCGGCATCGGCAGCAGGGCCTGGGCGAGCGCCAGGCGCTGGCGCATGCCATGCGAGTAGGTCCGCACCTTCGAGTCGATGCGGTCGGCCAGGCCGACCCTCTCGACGATTTCCGAGGTCGCCGCGCGGTCGAAGGGCGCCGAGTAGGTGCTCAGGATGCGGAGGTTCTCCCAGCCGCTCAGGTATTCGTAGAAGCAGGGGCTTTCGAAGATCGAGCCGACCTGCTGCAACGCCGCCGCGCGCTTCCGCTGCACCGACACGCCGTCGATGCGCGCCTCGCCGGAATCGGGCTCGACCATCCCGAGGATGATCCCGAGCGCGGTGCTCTTGCCGGCGCCGTTGTGACCGAGCAGGCCGTAGATTTCGCCCTCCCCGACGCGCACCGACACGTCCTCGAGCGCCGGCTTGCGGCCGAAGGTCTTGTTGAGCGAATCGAGTTCCAGCATGGTCGGGTTCAAGGTCCAACCGAAAGCCGCACCCGGCCTTCCACCGACTGGTCGGCATAAAGGTAGTTCTGGGAGCCGCCGTCGCCACCGGGATGCCACCCTTCCTTGTCGAAGACGAGCGGGATTCTCGACGGATCGTCGGTGATCACGAAACTGCCGAACCCGAGTTCGAGGTCCGCGGCCGGCTCGCCGTTGACCAGGGGGTTCCAGGCGTAGCTGGAGCCGGTCTTGCGGAACTGCTCCTTGTCGGCCGGGCACTCGAACACGCCGTCTTCACCGATGTAGGGGGCGAGTCCGGTTTCCAACACCGGGACGTCTTCGTCCCGGGAGCCCCGGCTCATCTGCCAGTCGCGGGGCATCTTCTGGAAGTTCTCCTGCAGGTACAGCTCCAGCCCCGTGCCGATCTGGCGGAGGTGCGTCACGCAGGTCGCCTTGTGCGACTTGCGGACGCCGGTGCGGATCAGCGGAAAGGCGATGCCCGCGAGGGCGGCAATGATCACCACCACCACCAGCAGCTCGACCAGGGTGAATCCTCGGCGCCTTGACATTCTCATCGTTCTCCAGGTCGGAATTCGTTGCCGCGCAGGCCCTTCAAGACACCATCCATCGCCTCCATCAACGGGGCCAGGTCGAGCTTGGCCTCGGCACTGGTTTCCTCGAAGAAGGCGCTCACGCCCTCCTCGGTGATCCGGGCCAGCATGTCCTCGCTCAGCTCCTCGGCGCGGCGGATGTCTTCCCCGGTCCGGCCCTCCTCGATCTGGCGCAGGCCGTCCTCGACGATCTTGCGGCGCTCCTCGGAGCTCATCACGTCGAGGGCGCGCATCATGTTCTTCATCGAGGTTTCGACCGTCATCTCGACGAACATCTCCTTCTCGTCCGGTGCCATGCGGCGGAAGAAATCCTCGCCGATTCGTTCCCGGCGTGCCTCGTCGCGCTCGGCGAAGTCGAGCTTGTTGTACATGTAGGCGACTTCCCTGATCTGGTCCTCGCGCTCGGAAAGCACCGCGCCCGGCGGCACGCCCTCCGACCAGTCCTCCAGGTTCACCTCGGAGATCTTCTCGCTGATCTTCTCGGCGGTGACCCGCTTCGACCCCGCGATGGCGCGGACGCCCGCCACCAGGGCCCAGACGAGTGCCAGGGCCACGACGGCTTGAATCAGGATGCGTTGCTTGGCCATTCCAAGCTGAGATTAAGGGCGATTCCGGCACACGCAAGCACCGGGAACAGCGTGCCACTGAAAGGAGTGGGCATGGCCGGGACTTGCCCACCAGATGCCCTTCCCGGTGTCAGGATCTCGGAGTCGCCAGCGAAGCCATATGCGGACTTCAGTCCACCCTTGCGGCGTGTCTTTCTCCCGGGCCGACGCCGGGCGGCAGGGATCCGCTTCTAGACTGCGGCGATTCATCGCCGCTTTGGCGAAGCATTTCAATGCGAGCCGGGCCATCGAGCCGCGCCATCGGCGATGAATCGCCTCCATCAAAGCGGCGATGAATCGCCGCAGTCTAGATTTCCCGGAGGCTCGTCGGCCTGGGCGGAGTTCAGTTGCACCCCCGGGAACAGCACCTAACGCCGGAAGCCGTGCCTGAGTTCCGCGATCGAGGTGGCTTTCAGCGCCATGGCGATCAGGGCGTAGGCGGTCGCCCCCACTCCGACCAGCAGCAGCATCGCCACCACTTTCTGCCACTGGACCCCGGTGAACCACGGCTCCAGCGCGTGATTCGCGACATAGACGACCGCCCCCATGGCCGCGGCGGCGAGGAGGGTGCGGACCAGCTGCTTCCGGCGTTTCGGCCCGAGGCCCAGGCTGCCGCGCAGGCCGTGGACCAGCAGCACCACATTCACCCAGCCGGCGAGACTGGTGGCCATGGCGATCCCGACGAAGCTGAAGACCGGAAACAGCGCCAGACTCGCTACGGCGTTCACCGACACGGTGACCAACGCGATCTTCATCGGCGACTTGGTGTTCTCGCGGGCGAAGTATCCGGCCTGCAGGACCTTGACGAGGACGTAGGCCGGCAGGCCCACGGCGAATGCGGCCAGCGTGCGCGAGACGTGCAGCGTGTCCTCGGCGCTGAACTGGACCCGCTCGTAGATCGGACCGACGAAGGCCGCCGGGGCCACCACGAAGGCGGCCATCGCCGGCAGCGTGAGCAGCATCGAGAACAGCAGGCCGCGCCCGATCGCATCGTTCGCCGCCAGTTCGTTGCCGCCCCGCAGAAGACGCGTGATCTCCGGCAGCAGCACCACGCCGAAGGCCGCCCCGATCATCCCGTTGGGCATCTGGAACAGTCGGTCGGCGTAGTTGAGGCTGCCGATCGCCGACTCCTGGGACGAGGCAATCGCGGTGCCGATCACCAGGTTCACCTGCTGGATGCCCGCCGCGAGGACGCCCGGCCCCATCAGCAGCATCAACCGCCGGATCCTCGGAGTCAGGGTCGGCTTCACCGGCACGATACGGATGCCCCGGCGCCAGCAACTGACCCACAGCAGCAGCAGCTGGGCGAACCCTGCGGCGCAGACCGACCACGAGACCGCGGTGCCGATGAGCTCGAGCTCCCCCTGCCAGTGGGCGAGCGGCACGAGCACCCCGAGCACCGCCAGCATCAGCACGTTCAGCAGGACCGGTGCAAAGGCGGGCATCGAGAACACCCCCACCGTGTTCAGCACCCCGCTGAGGTGGGCGGAGAGGGCCATGCACAGCAGGTAGCTGAACATGATGCGGCCGTAGGCCACGACCAGCACGTAGGTGTCGGGCTCGGCCAGCGGCACCAGCAGTTTCGCAAACCACGGCATGCCGGGAATGATGACCAGCGTGGCGACCAGCAGCACGCCGCCAAGCCAGGAGAACGCGTTGCGGGCGAAGCGATGGGCCACCTCCGGGTTGCCCTCCGCCAGCTCGCGACCGAATAGCGGCACGAAGGCGGAGTTGAAGGCCCCTTCCCCGAAGATCCGCCGGAACATGTTCGGCAGCCGCAGCGCCGCGTAGAAGGCATCGGTGACGATGCTGGTGCCGAGAAACGCCGCCATGAAGATCTCGCGCACCAGCCCGAGGATCCGGCTCATCATCGTGAAGCCGCCGACGGTGGAAAGGGCGCGAAGCATGGGTGGCGAATGTGCGGACGGAAGAAGGTCGGCGTGTGAAGCGCGGATGAAGAATCTAACGGTTGACCGCGGCCCGCCGCAGGCGGTCCATGATCGCCTGGCCGAGGCCGGTGTCGGTCACCGGCTCGGCGACGATCGCATCGAGCCCGGCCTCGTCGAGCGTGCGCAGCACGTGGAAGAGCCGCACCGCCGCCTCGGGCAGCTTGCCGCTGCCGGGGCTCAGGCTTTCGACCACCGCCCAGTCGTGGGCCCCGACATAGCCGGCCTTCGGGTCGCCCTTGTGGCTCATCAGCCCGTAGCGTTTGCCTTTCTCGGGTCGGAAGTCGGCCGGCTTGTCGAACAAGTAGAGCGGAGTACGAGGCGCATAGTGGCTGGCAAGCTGGCCGGGGACGTCGGGCTGCTCGTCGATCAGCCGCTTCCTCTCGACCACCACCCGGCCGAAGTTCTGCAGCTCCTTCTTGGTCACCGGCCCGGGCCGCAGCAGGTGGAGGATCGGGCGCTTCTCGCCCGGCTCGATGCGGATGATCGTGCTCTCCAGCCCGTCGCGGCAGGCACCGCCGTCGATGATCAGCGGAATCCGCCCGCCGAGTTCCTTCATCACCGCCGTCGCCGAGGTCGGCGAGATCCGCCCGAAGCGGTTGGCACTCGGCGCGGCGATCGGTTTGCCAAAGCCACGGCCGATGCCGCGGAAGACGCGGTTGCCGCTCTGGCGGACCGCCACCGTGTCGAGCCCGCTGGTCACCAGGTCCGGGATGGACGCGACCTTGGGCAGGACGATGGTCAGCGGCCCCGGCCAGAAGGCCGAGATGAGTTTCTGGAAAACCTTGTCGATGTCGTCCGGCACGGTCGCGACCTGATCGAGATCCTTGACCGAGGCGATGTGGACGATCAGCGGGTCAAAGGCCGGCCGTTCCTTGATCTCGAAGATCTTCGCCACCGCGGCGGCGTTGGTCGCATCCGCCCCGAGCCCGTAGACCGTCTCGGTCGGCACCGCCACCACCTCGCCCTGCGCCAGCAGTTCCGAGGCAGCCGCCACGGCTTCCTTCATGTTTTCGTCCTCGGCGGCGATGATGCGGGTTTCCACACCGCGTGGCATAGCCCGACCGCCTCCCACCGACAAGCCCGGGGAGAAGAGGGATTCACCGCCAAGGCGCCAAGGTCGCAAAGTTGGAGGGGGAAGAATTGGGAAACCGCAGAGGACGCAGAGATCACAGAAAATTGAGGAGAAGCCCATTCATTGGAATCCGGGTCTCTGCGTTCCTCTGTGCTCTCTGCGGTCCATCGATCCCACGTAGGATCTCGACACTCCGGTTCCGTGGTTTTCCTCAAGCCTGTGTCACTGATGGCTCTACGAAATCCGCGCCTTCGCGATGAAACTCTGCACAGAAAATGGTTCGACGCGCCCGCCTCTTCCAGGGAGATTGGCGAATCATGTCTTCCAATCGTCGCCCCGATTCCGACTCCCCGCAGCTGGCCAGCCGCCGCTCCTTCATTCAAACGGCCGGCCTCGCCGCCGGAGCCATCGGTGCCGGAGGCATCGTCCCGGCATTCGCCAACGACACGCCCGCGAAGTCGCCCTCGGAGACGCTGGTGAAGACCTTCCACGACAGCCTCAGCGAGGAGCAGCGAAGGCTGATGTGCTTCGCCTTCGACCACAAGCTGCGCTTCGACGTCGACAACAACTGGCACATCACCAAGGCCAGGGTGAAGGACTTCACCAGGGACCAGCAGGCCATGATCAAGGAGATCTTCATGGGCCTTCACAGCGAGGAGTACGCGCAAAGGGTCTACGACCAGGTCCAGTCGGACAGCGGCAGGGCCGGCTTCGAAGGAGGTTCATCGGTGGCGCTCTTCGGCGAGCCGGGTACGGGCAAGTTCCAGTTCGTGCTGACCGGACGCCACTGCACCCGACGCTGCGACGGCGACTCGGTGGAGGGCGCATCCTTCGGCGGGCCGATCTTCTATGGTCACGCCGCCGGGGGCTTCCGGGAGGGGCCGAAGCATGAGGGAAACGCCTACTGGTACCAGGCCGAGCGCGCCAACGAGGTCTATCAGATGCTCGACGGCAAGCAGCGCGGGATCGCGCTGCTCGGTGAGAGCCGCGGCGAGAACGGCCTCGAAACCGTGACGCTGACCGGCAGGAAGAAGGGTCTCGACGGCATTCGCGTCGGCGACCTGTCCCACGACCAGAAGGACCACGTGCGCAAGGTTCTCGCCGACCTCATGGCCCCCTTCCGCCAGCGCGATGCCGAGGAGGCGATGAGGCACGTCGAGGCCGGTGGCATCGACAACCTCCACCTCGCCTTCTACAAGGACGAGAACATCGGCGACGACGAAGTCTGGGACGTGTGGCAGCTCGAGGGCCCCAACATGATCTCCTACTTCCGCGGCAAGCCCCACGTCCACGCCTGGCTCCACATCCGCGAACCGGCGTGAGCGTCGGCTGCGAGGACCGGGCCGCAGCGATCAGATCCCCGACCCATCCCCCGACCCCGGACCAAGGCGCACAATCTGCATCGTTCCCGGGGCATCCGTGTGCTTCCATGTTCACGCATGGTTCCATCTCTGAATTCAGGTCCGCCTTTCCATGACCTCCCCAACCCGCAGTGAAGCAGATCCGGCAGCGACCGAGATTCACACCCTCGGCACCGACCGGCTGGCCGGGTGGTCCGGACGGCGGCTCGAGCGCCCCGCACGGGACGAGCTGCCCAGGTTGAACGAGGTGTTCCGGGAAATTCTCTGGACGGCGAACGAGTACATTCCCTCCGACGCCGGCAGCATCTGCCTCGGCGGCCTGCCGCAGGCCGATGACGAGCTGGTCTATGTTGCGGCTTTTGGAAAACGCGCCCACGCCATCACCGGAGAGCGCCTTCCCATCACCGAGGGCATCACCGGCCGGGTCTTTCGCGAGGGCACGGTGGCAATGATCAACGACCCCCGGAGCGACCCGCATTTCTTTGCCGGGATGGACGAGAAATCGGACTACCACACCCGCTCCATCCTGGCCGCTCCGATCCGCCTCGACAAGGATCCGGTGGGCGTCATCAGCCTCGTGAACCGCCTCGGCATGGACGGCTTCCGAGAAGCCGACCGCCGACTCCTCGGCGTGCTGTGCGGCTACGCGTCGAACTCCCTGCTCAACCTCGCCGACGCGGCCTACCATCGGGAGATCGCCCGACGGGACAACCTGACCGGCCTTCGCAATGACCGCTTCTTCCACCAACAGCTGCGCGTCGAGCTGGAAGCCCGGGAACGCAGCGGCGCCGACCTCAGCCTGCTCTTCCTCGACCTCGACCGCTTCAAGAGGGTGGTCGACACCCACGGCCACCTGATCGGCAGCCAGGTGCTGGCCGAGGTCGGCCAGCTCATCGCCCGCGTCGTGACGCAGCCCGATGCGACCCTCGCGCGCTACGGCGGCGACGAGTATGTCGTCATCCTTCCCGGCGCGGACGCGGCTGCGGGCGTGGCCACCGCCGAGTCGATCCGTCAGGCCATCGCCGACACCGTGTTCCTTTCCGAGCCCGGCGCGGACGGCCGGCCCGCGCTGAACCTGAAGCGCGAGTTTTCCGCCAGCATCGGCGTTGCTTCCTACCGCGACTGCTCGTTCGCCACCCACCCGCCGGCCGATTGGAAGACCCGCCAGCGCGACTTCATCCAGATCGCCGACGAGGCGATGTATCGGGCCAAGCGGGAGGGCAAGGACCGCGTGTGCGCCGGGCGATGAGCGGGAGCACCGGGCTTCTGCCGCAGGGTCACCGCGCCAGCAGCGGCGTGATCTCGGCGGCGGTGGCCCACGGCCCGTGGTGGCTCGCATCCGCGAAAAGGCGGATGAACCGCGCTTTCACCGACATCGGAAACATCGCCTCTTTGAGTCCGGCCTCGTCGCGCCACACTCCCTGGATCACCCCCTGCCAGCGTTCGCCATCAGACGATATCTGGATCCGGTAGCGCCAGATCCGCCCGTTCACGTTGTCCGGCCGCGGCAGGTAGCTCAGCCCCTCGAGCTCCATCGTTTTCCCGAGGTCGATGGTGAAGACATGCGGCGGTTCGGGAGCACCGTCCTGCCACTGCGTGTGCCAGAAAGTCGACGCGTCGCCGTCGATCGCGTGCCGGGCAAAACCCTCGCCCGGCTGCTCGCTCGATGCCGTGGCCGACCAGCCGCTGCGGTCGAGCTGATAGGCGAAGCTGCGCAGCACCGGCGTCGCGGGGACCTGGCCCGCGGCGGCCTGGGGAATCACGCTCACCACGCCCTCGACCACCTTGGCCGGGAGTTCGAGCGCGCGACCGTCGACCTTCGCCTCGGCGGCGCCGGGCGCGGTCACCGTGCCATCGGGCCCCCGCACCGGAACCGCCGCCTCGCCGAGCGCGACCCCGGTCCGCGCGGATGCCGGATCCTCGCCGCTGGCGATCGGTTTCAAGGCCACGGTCAAACGTTGGGGCCCGCTCTTCACCCGGTACTTTTCGAGCGTCGCCGGACCGCAGGAGCCGCCACCGATCCCGGTCTGCGCGGCGTCGAGGGTCAGCACCGTGGCGTCGGCCGTCTCCAATTCGGTCGGATGCCGCGCCGCCGCCAGTTGCTCGTCGGTGAGCGGCAGGGCCGAGAACGAGAAACTCCGGCCCGCCGGCTGCCACACCAGCAGCCCGCCCTTTGCTCCTGTGAGCGCGACCCAGCCCGTGTCCTCGCGGTTGCCCATGAACTGCGGCTTCACGTAGGGCTCGAAGAATTCCTTCACCGAAAGCGCGTGCCGGCCGAGCGGGCTGCCGGTCTTGCGGTCGACGTAGTTCTCCCACGGCCCGCGTCCCTGCCACTCGACCTGCGAAAGCGACGGGTCGAGGAACATCCGCAGCCCGACCCGCGGCAGCACCATCGCCTCGCGCGACGGAAGGATCACCGCGTCGACCAGCAGCGTGCCGCCGCCGAGGCAGGTGTAGGTCGTCGAGGTCTCGACGAGGAACCCGCCGAGTCCGGTCGAGCGGACGGCGGTGGTGACGCGCGGCCGCGGGGACTTCTCGACGTGCAGCGCGACGAGTTGGTGCTCGAGCTGGTCGAGCCCGGCGGACGCCCATGCGCCGCGCGCGTAGCCGTCGTTGTCGCCCGGCGCCCGGAACAGATGGGTCTCGGGTCCGCGACCGCCGGCGATCCGCTCCCGCCCGTCGTGCTTGAGCGAGACCAGGCGGCCGCTCTGCCGGTCGATCGACGCCTCGAAGTCCCCGTCGCGCAGGATCACGGCGGCGTCCGTTTCCTCGACCGTTCCGCCACCGGCGACCTTCGCTTCCAGCGGCACGCGTTTGAGCACGAACTGCCGCCACGCGACCTCGTAATCCTTCTCCGCCCACGGCGTGTCCTCCTTCAAGACCAACGCGGCCTTGAGCACGTAGTCGGTGCCCGGTTCGGCCCCCGCCTTCAAGGTGTCGGGCAGTTCGATCTCGACGGTTTCCCACGGCTCCACCGGCGGGGCGGCCATCCTCGCACCGGACACGACGCGGCCGTTCGCCTCCAGCGTGAGCCGCAGCTCGTGCCGCTCGTCCGGGGTCGTGTGGAATAGCTCGTTGCGCAGCCGCAGCCTGCCGTCCTCATACCAGAACTCGGCCGGCTGGTAGCTCGACTTCACCTGCCGGCTCTTGGCGTTGAGGGTGTGGTCGGCATTGACGATGCCGTTGCAGCAGAAGTTCCCGTCGTTCGGCTTGTCGCCGAAATCGCCGCCGTAGGCGAAAAACCAGTCGCGCCCGTCCGGAGACAGCTGGCCCGGCGCCGCCTTCTTGCGCAGCCCCTGGTCGACCCAGTCCCAGATGCAGCCGCCGATCAGCCGCTTGTGCGTTTCAAAAGCCTCGACGTACTCGTCCAGGTTGCCCGTGGCGTTGCCCATCGAGTGGGCGTATTCGCAGATGAAGATCGGCCGCGACGAGCGCTGCGCACCGACCGAATGGAGCCAGCCGACGCCGGCATACATGTGCGAGTCCATGTCGTCGTGCGGCGACGGGTCGGGATAGCGCTCGTACTGGATCGGCCGGGTGCGGTCGAGCTCGCGCAGCGCCGCGGAGGCCGCCTCGAAGTTCGCCCCCGGCCCCGCCTCGTTGCCCAGCGACCAGATCACCGCCGACGCCCGGTTCTTGTCGCGCTGATACATGTCCACGACCCGCTCGACGTGCGCCTTCTTCCACCGCGGCGGATGGCTCAGCGAATCCTCGCCGTAGTAGTAGCCGTGCGACTCGATGTTCGCCTCGGCGACCAGGTAGATCCCGTATTCGTCGCACAGTTCGAGGAAGCGCGGGTGGTTCGGGTAGTGGCTGGTGCGCACGCAGTTGATGTTGAGCTGCTTGAGCAGCTTCACCTCGCGCTCCATCAACTCGTCGCTGACGTAGCGGCCGGTGTCCGGGTCGTGCTCGTGGCGGTTGACGCCCTTGAGGATCACCGGCCTGCCGTTCACCAGGAACTCGCCCTCGTCGCTGAAGCCGAGCTTGCGGAAGCCGACCCGGTGCCGCTGCGCTCCGAGCACCCGCTCGTGACCCTGGCTGGTGGTGATCACCAGCGTGTAGAGCTCCGGCGTCTCACCGGTCCACAGCCTCGGGTTCTCCAGCGTGCCCTCGACCACACCCGATCCCTCGGCCTCCGCGCCCCAGACGACCTCACCCTCCGGATCGAGAAGCTGCACGCCGATCATCGTCTCGAGCGGCTTGCGCCCTCCGGGCGTCGCATACTCCAACTCGACCTTCAGCGCGGCCGACCCGAGATCCTCGGAAAGCTCGTACTTGAAGGCGTAGTCGCGCAGCCACGTCTTCGGCGTCGCGTAGAGCATCACGTCGCGAAAGATCCCGCTCAGCCGCCAGAAATCCTGGTCCTCGAGATACGACCCGTCGCTCCAGCGATAGACCTCCACCGCGATCAGGTTGTCGCCGCTCTTCAGGTAGGGAGTGATGCGGAACTCCGCCGGCAGGTAGCTGTCCTGCGAATACCCGACCTTCTCGCCGTTCACCCAAAGATAGAAGGCCGACTCGACGCCGCCGAAATGGACGAACACCTCATGCCCGTCCCAGTCGGCCGGCAGGGTGAAACTCCGGCGGTAGGAGCCGACCTCGTTGCGGTTTTCGTAGGCCGTCCAGTCCCGCGGCGGCTCGCTGGTCACCCGCGGCTCGTCGCGGCGGAAGGGATAGGTCTGGTTGGTGTAGATCGGCACGCCGTGTCCCTGCGTCTGCCAGTTGCCGGGCACCTCGATTTTTCCCCAGCCGGAGAGGTCGAAATCCGCCCGCTCGAATCCCACCGCCCGCTCTTCCGGTCGCTTGGCGAAATGAAAGTCCCACCCGCCGTTGAGCGAGCGCACCCGCGACGACTCGCGCCAGTCCTTCTCCAGCGCCCCGGCCCGGCTGGCGAAGGGCATCGAGAACACCCGCGCCGGCTCCTTGTGGATCCCGGTGACCTGCTCGTTCTCCCAATCCGGTGCCGCCTGCAGGACGCCCGCCAACCCCAGCCAAAATGCGATCATTTTCACGAGCCTCGTCGTAGATCCGGCGCATCCGCCGATAGCTCTCCAAGGGCCGGCGACAGCAATCGGCAGCTCATCGCGGGTATCTCGCCCTGAGATCAGCCAGCGCGGCGGGTCAGGCCTTAGGATCGACGTCTTGGGGTTCGCGTTCACTCTTTTGCGACCGGAACGAAATCGATTGGCGCGCCCAGGGGAATCAGTGGTTCCTTCGCCACGCTTTTCTGGAAATCCTGAATGATCTTGCTCGTGTGGGCGATGACCCAGCTATGAACGTGCGGATAGTTGTAGGCGTTCCGCTCTTTCGGGTCCGCATCCAGGTTCACGATGTGAGGCGTGGCCAATGCGAGCGCGGGCTCATCAAGCGCGCGTTGCAGCACCATCACCATCTTGAACTGGTGCCATTTCACCCCATACATCCGTTCACCCATCCAGTAGGGAAACCCGTCCCGCGGCGACTCGTCCTCCTTGCCCTCGAAGAAACCCCGCTGGTCAAGTCCGTCGATCACCCGGTCGCCCGGAACCTCCGCGCCCGCCCACTTGAGCAGCGTGGTGAACATGTCGGTGATGTGGACGACGTCGTTGCTCCGGCGTTTCGCCGGCACCACGCCGGGATAGCGGACCAAGCATGGCGTGCGGAGCGATCCTTCAAGACCCGTGAAATAAGACCCGTCCCAGAAACCCGCCGTCCCGCGCCAGGGATCCATCTGTTCCGGTCCGTTGTCACCCGAGAAGACGACGATGGTGTTCCCATCGAGCTCCATGCTCTCGAGGAAATCGAGGAGATCCCCGAAGTCATGGTCCAGTTGCAGCAGGCAGTCCGCGCGCTCGCCGTGGCCGGATTTGCCCGCGAACTCCTCGCGTGGAGTCGTGGGCAGGTGCATCAGGGTGTGATTGAAGTAGAGGAAAAACGGCTTTCCGGCTTCCTTGCTGCGCCGGATGAACTCCTTGCTCCGCTTCAGATACTCAAGGTCGAGATCCCGTTTCACCGGCGGAGTGAGCTGGATGGTCCTGGTGACGTCCGAGCCCTTCTTTCCCTCATACATGTAGGCTACCGGATCGCGCTTGGGATCATACCATGGGTCCTCGGCCCACAGCGCCTCGTCGTAGCTATGGGGCGGACCATACCACTCGTCGAATCCCTGATCGGTCGGCCAACGACCTTTCGAAGCCCCAATGTGCCATTTGCCCATGCACGAAGTGGCGTAGCCGTCGTCGGAAAGTATCTCCGCCATGGTTCGTTCCCAGGTCACGAGGCCGCCATCGCTCCCTGCGAGAGCAACCGTGTGGTTGCCGGAGCGGATGGAGTAGCGTCCCGTCATCAATGCCGATCGCGACGGCGTGCACTGGGTCTCGGGAGCAAAGTTGAGAAGCAACATTCCCTCGTCCGCGAAACGGTCGATCCTGGGAGTCTCCGCCCCCCGGAGGATGCCGCCCCCGTAACAACCCGGCTCCCCATTGCCGAGGTTGTCCACGAGGAAGTAGACGATGTTGGGCTTGGCCTGACCGGCGAGAGCACTGACTTGCCCGAACGGAATGAGGGCGACGATAGTGAGGACTTCAAGTCTCATGGGGGATACCATTGTGGGTGGATCGGCGATAGCAGCTGGAACTCGCAGCGGGTCAGGTGTTAGGAGCGACGCCTCGCCGATTGGTTTGGTTCAGGTGCGAGCCTGTGGAGGAAGTGGTGGTGGCCCAAAGGAAGGCCAGGACTTAGCCTTGGAACTCGAGCCTCCCTCCTTCAGCAGATACTGGTACCAGTGAAGCACATTGTCTTCGAAGCCGTTCCTCAGTCGCTTCAGGACCCGAATCCACGGGAAGCACACCACTCCACCTGCGGTTCGCAGTGCTGGTGAGCCGTCGGAGATGCCCCACTCTCCTCCGTGGCTCCGCCGGTAGCTCTCCCCAAGGTAGCTACCGAAGATTGTCGCCATGTCCTGAACGACATCATCGGACGGCTTGCTCCTCTGAAGGTCCAAATGGAGGAGATTCAGTACATCCTCAATCTGGCTTACAAACCCGTCGGAATAGTCAGCGCTCTTGCCGAACTTCTGCGCGAGGAAGCTGACGCACTTCTCGGCCGTTTGCGTGGCAACTCGTTGAAGCTGCGGATCTGGGGTGAAGCTTGAATCCATCGGTGGAAATTCTAGGGCGATTGAGGTAGGGACGCCGGTCGCCCGGCGCCCCCCTCGCAGATCCCGGCGTGCGGAACTACCGCACCGGGCTCCTCGGATGGACGCGCAGCG